>CAMWUU010000433.1 GCA_947177515.1 uncultured Lachnospiraceae bacterium | reverse complement strand
GTGCAGATTGCGCACGAGCAGTATCCGGATCTGAAAATCGACGGCGAGTTGCAGTTGGATGCGGCGATTGTACCGGAGGTTGCTGCTTTTAAAGCTTCGGGAAGCCCGGTGGCGGGCAAGGCAAATGTCCTGATTTTCCCGGATCTTGATGCGGGTAATATTGGGTACAAGCTGGTAGAACGCCTTGGGGGGGCGGAAGCTTACGGACCGCTGACGCAGGGGATTGCCGCGCCGGTCAATGACCTTTCGCGCGGCTGCAATGCGGATGATATTGTTGGTGTTATTGCGATTACGGCGGTGCAGGCGGCCGCAGGGAATTATTAAAAGAAGGAAGGGAAAGCAATGAAGATTTTGGTGATAAACTGTGGGAGTTCCTCTCTGAAATACCAGCTAATCGATTCGGAAACAAAGAAGGCGGCGGCTGTCGGATTGTGTGAGCGGATTGGGATTGACGGCAGGCTGGTGCACACTAGGGTGGGGGATGAAAAGCTTACCTTTGAAATGCCGCTCCCAAATCATGAGGCGGCGGTGCAGGCGGTGCTTGCAGCGCTGATGGATAGGGAACACGGCGTGGTTGCTTCCCTTGATGAGATTGGGGCGGTGGGACACCGCGTTGTACATGGGGGGGAGCGTTTTACAGGTTCTGTCGTGATTGACGATGGGGTAATTGAGGCGATCAAGCAATGCAATGACTTAGCTCCGTTGCATAATCCTGCGAACCTAATCGGGATTAACGCGTGCCGCAAACTAATGCCAGGCGTACCGATGGTTGCAGTGTTTGATACAGCCTTCCACCAGACCATGCCAAAGAAGGCGTATACTTATGCGCTCCCATACGAATATTATGATAAATATAAAATCCGCCGTTACGGTTTCCATGGGACGAGCCACAGCTATGTGAGCAGGCGTGCGGCAGAACTTGCGGGGGTGGATTATGAAAATTCCAAGATCATTGTCTGCCATCTTGGCAACGGCGCAAGTGTGTCCGCTGTTTTAAATGGGAAGTCCGTGGATACAAGCATGGGCTTAACCCCGCTTGAAGGGCTGGTTATGGGGACGCGCTCGGGCGATCTTGATCCGGCAATCATCGAGTTTATTGCGAAGAAGGAGGGCAAAAACCTTTCTGAGGTTATGGAGATTTTAAATAAGAAATCCGGTGTCTATGGGCTTTCCGGCGTTTCAAGCGATTTCCGTGACCTTGAGGCCGCAGTGGATCAGGGCAATGAACATGCAAAGGATGCTACCGAGGTTTTTGTTTATCGCACAGCAAAATATATCGGAGCCTATGTGGCGGCGATGAACGGCGTGGATGTGATCGCATTTACGGCGGGACTCGGGGAAAATGATAAGAAAATCCGCGCAAAGATCTGTGCATACCTTGGATATCTGGGGGTTGTGATTGATGATGTGAATAATGATGTGCGCGGCAGGGAAGCATTGATTTCTTCGGAAACCTCAAAGGTCAAGGTGCTTGCAGTCCCGACGAATGAGGAGCTTGCGATTGCGCGGGATACGGCGGCGCTGGTTGGTTAGCCTGCAATTTGCAAAAGGATGGGAAAAATTTAGTTGACAAACCGGCATCCCTTTTGTATAATACAAGCTGTGTCTGTAAAAGGGTAGCTTATGCGCAAAGGCAGGGTAGATTATGTTAGTTAGCTTGTCGGAGGTTATGAACCGCAGGGGAGAACCCCTTTATGTTGAGGCAGAAACGGGGTTTGACGTGTTCCGGATGAACGGTGTGGACTATCCGGTTAAGAACAAGACGCAGGTTCGGCTGACAATAAAAAGCCCGTCCCCAAAGAGGGTTCTTATCCAGGCAGAAGCAGAATATGTCCTGTCCGCCCCGTGCGACCGCTGTCTAAAGGAAGTGGAACTTTCGTTTCCACTCAGGTTTCAGCAGGAGGTTGATTTTTCAAAACAGGAGGAACAACCGGGGAGCCTTGAGGAAATATCCTGCATTTCAGGTTACGATTTAGATGTGGATCGCCTGATCTTTGAGGAGCTTTTAGTCGCATTTCCGGCCAAGGTACTCTGTAAGGAGGATTGCAGGGGGATCTGCAATATCTGCGGTGCCGACTTGAATGCGGGGGAATGCGGTTGCAGCCGCGCTGAAGCAGCCGGGGAGGAACACCTGGATCCGCGTATGGCAGCAGTCCGGGATATTTTTAAAAATTTCACAGGATCTTCGTAGGTATGTCCGTAAAATGTTTCTAGCAGGATGGTGGAAACGGTTTGCGGCATGGGAAGCAAAGGGCGGGGATACCTGTAGGAATGATCCGCCCTTTACCGGGAACGGGCGGGTTTAGAAAAGAGGAGGTGAAAAGAATGGGAGCAATCTGTCCAAAGAATAAACATTCCAAGGCAAGGCGCGACAGCCGCAGGGCAAACTGGAAAATGAGCGTGCCTGGGCTGGTGAAATGCAGCAACTGTGGTCAGCTTATGATGCCGCACAGGGTTTGCAAGGCTTGTGGTTCTTATAACAAAAAGAAAATCATTACCACTGCAGAGTAATGATTTGGAACCGGGAATCTATATGGTTCCCGGTTTTTTTATGTTTTGGGGGCGTGAATGGAAACTCAGGAAAGCAGCCATTTTAACAGTGCTACTGCCCAGTTTTTCAGGGTGGATGGATTTGCGAGGGCATCTTTTGTATTTTCAAAAAAGGTAAAACTATCCTTTGCATGGATACAGAAGGCTGGCGTAATTATTTTTTCTGGCTGTGGAAGGAAATCCCCCTGTTTTTTCTGGTAACAGGTTTCCCTTGTTGCCCTTTTCCGGTATTCTTTCGAAACAAATTGTGCGATGCTTTTGTGCATTGCGCAATCTTCCATTGGGAGATAATAATAATCCCTATAATTTTCAAAAAAATATTTCAGTGTACCGGATATTACCGGGATACAAAGAAGAAGGCTGCTGGTTGATGCCAGGGTGGTTATGGTAACAGAC
>CAMWUU010000432.1 GCA_947177515.1 uncultured Lachnospiraceae bacterium | reverse complement strand
GATTACATCCGACTCGTACTCACGCCCGACATCTTTCGGGTCAATCGGCAAATACGGAACCGCCCATTCCCCCGGGTGCTCTTCCCGAAAGGCCATGCCCTTAGAAATCGCATCCTGGTGGGAACCGGAGAATGCAGTAAATACCAGGGAACCCGCATAAGGTGTGCGCTCCTGCACCTGCATACCGGTAAGTCGCTCATATTTTTCCCGGATGGACGGGAGATCGGAGAAATCAAGTTTCGGATCCACACCGTGGCAGACCAGATTCATGGCAAGTGTTACCACATCCACATTACCAGTCCGCTCCCCGTTGCCAAACAATGTTCCCTCCACGCGGTCGGCTCCTGCCAGCACACCGAATTCTGCATCGCTGATCCCCGTGCCGCGGTCATTGTGCGGATGCACAGAAAGAACAACCGCATCGCGGTATTTCATATGTTTGTGCATGTATTCGATCTGCCCTGCAAAAATATGGGGCATGGCTACCTGCACCGTGGAAGGAAGGTTAATAATAGCCTTGCGCCCCACCGTCGGTTTCCACACATCAAGTACCGCGTTACATACCTCACAAGCATACTCCACTTCAGTTTGGGAAAAACTTTCCGGACTGTATTCAAAACGGATATCCCCACCATTCTGTCCTGCCAGCTCACAAAGTAATTTTGCGCCGTCCACTGCCAGCTTTTTAATCTCCTCCCCATCCTTTTTAAATACCTGCTCCCGCTGGATCTTTGAAGTTGAATTGTACAGATGCACAATCACATGCGGCGCACCTTTCACCGCCTCAAAAGTTTTGCGGATAATATGCTCCCTTGCCTGCGTAAGTACCTGGATGGTCACATCCTGCGGGATCATGTCCCTCTCAATCAGCGCACGGATAAAATTGTATTCCGTGTCGGAAGCTGCCGGGAAGCCAACCTCAATTTCCTTAAAACCAACTTCAACCAGCATCCTGAAAAATTCCAGCTTCTCCTCAAGATTCATCGGCTCCACCAATGCCTGGTTGCCATCACGCAAATCAACACTGCACCAGAGCGGCGCTTTGTCCACATACTCTTTTTTTACCCAGTCACAGGTCATCCCCTGCGGCACAAAATAAGATCTCCCATACTTTTCCCCAATCTGCTTTCCTGTCATCTTTCCAAACCTCCGTTTTCATTTTTTCCAGGGTGCGGCTAAAACTGCCTAAAACTCCCGGTTGCCATTCCCCACTCGCAGGATATATGCCATTTAGCGGATGTTTCCCTGTGCATAAAAAAGCGCCCCTGCGAAATGCAAAAACATTCCGCAGAGACGCATAACGCGCGGTACCACTCTGCTTCACGGGAAAATCCCGTGCCCTCACAGGCACAAACATGCCCTTCCCCTTTCTACGGCGGGATATCCGTCCAAACCTACACAGCCAAAAGCCTTCAGTCGGCAGCTCCAAGGCGAGTTCCCCTTCCGCTTTTGGCCACCTTGCACCGACCGATGGCTCTCTGATTTCCTGCTTCCGGCTACTATTCCTTATCAACACTTTTGCTTCACTTTTTTGAAGTTGGTGATATCATAACACAGGAAGTGGAAAAATGCAAGCACAAATTTAAGAGAGCCTACAATCCCATACCAGCCAAACTTATTTATATTACAAAACTTTCCACAGAAAGACCAAATTTCCTGGGCATGTATCACCGGACAAATCTTTTTTATTCCAGCACAATACCATCCACAAGTTTTGAAGCGCCCACCCCTGAGATATTCGAGGACTCAGCGTCATAAACCAATGTATCCCCAGCAAGGTCAAAACACAGGGTATGCTTACCATCATAGGTATCCAAAATCAGCCGGTCCCCCACTACCTCATATTTGCCATACCCTAAATAGCTGCTCAATGTGGAAAGATGAAAACCGCCCCAGCCATCATCCCCAAAGGCAAAATGCGCCCCCTGATACCAGTAATCCCCAATGCATGTCCTGTTCCCAATCCTTGCATCCGGGTATGGAAAAAGCACATTTTCCCCCTCTGCCATATTTTGCGCGGATGCGACCTCCTGATGCTTCCTGATATAATCGCTCACATCACCGGAGCGGATCTCAAATAAATTTTCCGTTTCCCAGTCGTCCCGGCTTCTAAGGTAAGCGCGCAGCATCCCCGGCTCGCTCTTGCATCCCTCCGCCCCAGTCAGCCATAAGGAAAAAATTCCGTCTATCTCATAGACACGCATCCCTTCCACACTTGTTTCAAAATAAGAATAGCAGTCAAAATCTTTTTCTTCCATAGCATCGCCTTTTTTGGCAAGACGGATCACATCTTCCAAAGTCATCCGGGGCTTTGAAAGATTTTCCTCCTTTACTTTAATCCAGCGCCTGTACACCCAGCCGCCATTTTCCCCGTCCTTTACTCCAATGCCAGCCGCATCCTTATCCTCCATCCTCTGATACACATAAATCCCGTTTTTATCAAATTTATTGACATAATACTCACATCCCGCCAACCCTGTATCCCCCGCCGATTCTGCGCTCAAGACACCTGCCAGATAATAGTTTAACGGCAGTTCGGAAAGCGGCTGGTAGGGAGCAATATATATTTCGTCCCCCATCCTAAGTATCTCTCTTTCCGGCGCACGCCCCACCCTGTAGTGCAAAAGCAGGGAAACCACAATCCCAACGCCGATAAACGCTGCCACCACTGGGAACAGAAGCCATTTTCCACAAAATATTTTTTTCATAAGCCCTCCTTCCTTTCTATCCACCAGCATCAGGCTATCAACTTCCCTTGACTGGAAATTTTCTTTAACCAGGTAATTACCCTATTACTGGAATTTGCCCCGTTACCGGGATGTTTACCTGTAATTAGGCAACCGCCCCATAACCAGAATGTTTACCTATAATTAGGAAACTGCCCCATCACTGGGATATTTACCTGTAATTAGGCAACCGCCCCATAACCAGAATGTTTACCTATAATTAGGA
>CAMWUU010000431.1 GCA_947177515.1 uncultured Lachnospiraceae bacterium | reverse complement strand
GCAAAGATTACCGTAAAAACAGCAAATGGGAAAACAGCGGTTTGCACTGTGGTTGTAAAGTAAATAGCGGTGTTTGTACAGGGCGTGTCTGAAAAAAAATTTTTGGCACGCCCTGGGAATATGGCAGAAAAATCTAGGGGTATCAGGAAGAATTACGGCGTTTCACGAAAGATTGTGGGATACACATGAATGAAGGGGATGCGCTGAGGTGGGAAATATTTTGGAGGAATGCGGATTGGGCGATTTTATTTTTGTTGGAGTTATGGATGAATAAGTGGGAAAAGGCAAGAGAGAGTAATAGCGGGGATAAGAGTAAGGATGGATGGGAAAAAAAATGCCGAAAATTGATTTTGTGGTAGCAAATACGGGGGAATGCCTGGCGGAGGTGGAAAAAATCTATATGGAAGCATTTCCGGCAATTGAGCGGAAACCATTTTCAATGTTGGTGGACGCGCAAGCGAAGGGAAATGTGGAGATTTTGATGGTAATGCAGTCGCAGGACGGGCAGGGAACCAAGGAAAATCAAGCAGATATTATTGGTGAAATGATACTTGCCCAGTATGCCGATGTGGTGCTTTTGGATTATTTTGCGATCAGTTGTGCATTTCGCGGGCATGGCATTGGTGCGCAGGTTTTAGGGAAATTGCGGGAACGGTGTGAAAAGAAGCGGCTGATTCTGGAGATTGAAAGTACAAAGGTTGCGGCGGATAATTTTAAACAGCGCCTGTCGCGCAAAGCCTTTTATAAGCGCTGTGGGATGCGCGCCTTGGATTATTCGGTTCTGGTGATGGGGGTTGAAATGGAGGTGCTGACATTTGGTTGTGAAGTAGGATTTGAGGAGTACCATGCGGTATATGAGCAAGTGTTTGGTGAGGAAATTGGGGCGAAGATACAGCGGATTGGCTGAGAAATGAAGGAGGAATTAAATGTATTTTTTTATTTCGTTTATGTTAGGCTGCTGGATGTTCCAGGATTTTAAACGGATTTCTTATACATCCCGTCTGCGCTATCTGTATCTGGTATTGTGCATGCTTGTGCAGCCGTTGATTTTTGTTTATCTGCTGTTGACAAAAAAGGCGAGGAAGACTGTGGATAAGCATGTTTTTTTGAATGCATGGACGCTGCCAATGCTGCTTTTGTGCCTTGTTATGTGGAAATATCTTGCGGATAGTTATGCTATTTTGCCAATTTTAAAAAATCCTTACGAAAAGATAACCGTGAACCAGGATGAAGTATTGGAAGCAGAGGATTTTCTGCACGGGATAGGGTTTAGTGATTATTATTATGATGAGGCGGCTTTTCGGGAACCTACATCGCTTTTTTTGAAGAAGTATTTAGAAGGAGTGGAACCGTTAAAGGCCAGGGGAGAAATAAATATTCTGAATGAGGAAAGTTGTGATACGCAGCTTTTTTTGGAGGAATTTCCTAGATATCGTGTGTCAAGTTGGATTTTTGGCAATTCCAAGGTTAATACAGAGTGTTATGTGGTGGTAACTTGTATGGACTGGGAGGAGGATGCGGTTTTTCAGGAGGCGGATTTTTGCGCTTTTTTTCCGGAAGATTGTGTCCAGAGCGTTGACCCCAATATGGATTTTAAAAATCATTTTTATATCTGGGTGGAGGATGGCTCCCATTTCTATGGAAAAGAACTTGAATTTACTTATTCGCAAATCCCCGTAGCTTTTCATTTCTATGGCAAAAGCCCCTGGAAGAAATATACATATCATGCCTGTTGCGTATATTATATCAGGGCAAAAAAAATGCCGGAATATATTACTTTGTCACTAAATCAGCAGAAAAGTGGGATGTTCGGGAAAGATCAGGGAGTGCAGACAAGAAAATATATGTTTCGTGAATTTTCGGGTTATCCATGGATGATTGGCAGGGAGAACCAATATAATGTGTCCCCGGAGATTTCGGTTTCATTTGTGGGAGAAGAGGTGTCAGCTTTTGGAGGGGAGTTGACAGTTACAAATAAAAGTACATTATCATTTAAGTTGAGTGGGGATTATCAGCTCCAGATTCAAATGGATGGTATGTGGCATGATATTGAGGTGGGGGAGAATAGGAGGGCGTTTCAAGAACAGGATCTAAGCAGTGGGCACTCATTTTCTGGAACCGTGGACTGGGCAGCAGAATATGGGGAGCTTCCAGTGGGGAAATATCAGATTTTGCTAAAGGGATGCTTGTATAGTGATAAGAGTAGATTTGAAGTAACAAGTGCAGAAACAGTGGAGTATTGTGGATGTGAGTTTGAGATTAAATAAATATACAAATTTTTATTTAATCTTTATAAGTCCTTATAAGCTGGTATAGCTTTTGGAACAAAAATTCAGAATGAATAGGCAGAAGGAATGGTGACAATGACAATTTTTTGAAAAAATCAATGATTTATGGATCCATACAAAGGGTATGGGATTGAATACAACAGATGATTCAAGGGAAGGGATTGCCAAATATTTATTGCGAAATCCCAATACATGCTTTGTTGCAGAGGACAATGGAAAACTGATAGGTGTCTTTATGAGTGGTCATGACGGACGCAGGGGCTTTATCCACCATACTACTGTCAGGGAAGAATACAGGGGGGCAGGGAATAGGGAAAAAGCTTGTTGATTCAGCAATGAAAGCCTTGGAAGCAGAGGGCATTCACAAAGTGGTATTGGTGGCATTTGAGAAAAATGTATCGGGCAATATTTTCTGGGAAAAGATTGGGTTTACTGTAAGGGAGGATTTGGTTTATAGAAATAAAAATATACATCAACTTAAAAGGATTGATTTAATTTAATACAGAAAAATTGTTATTTGTATGAGGAAATGGGGTATCGCCAAGCAGGTAAAACAAAGGTCATGAACGAAAGACTCACATTAACATTTTATGAAAAGAAGGAGGCAGACATAATATGAATGTAATCATACTTGGTTCCGGAGGCTGTGTCAGCACGCCAAGGGCATGTT
>CAMWUU010000430.1 GCA_947177515.1 uncultured Lachnospiraceae bacterium | reverse complement strand
TGCGCTTCTGTTCGTCAGACTGGTAATTTGCCTGTGAATTAATATGTTCCTTACTTCCTGTTTCATTCACATTCCGCCACACGATGGTTTGCCTTGCTTGTGGGAATATCCTTCCCACTACTGGGCAGATTCGAAACTTTAGGCTGTTAGAAACAGGCACTGCTGGACGCACATAACAAAAAACATTCTATTGACGAATTCCTCTTTCAAATATCGTCAATAGAATGTTTTATTTTACATATTCTACAATTGAGTAGTCGCTTCGGTTAATCCTTTCCCTTCTGATATCTTTTGCTGTTTCTCACTGCCCAGATTTTCTTCCTCTTCCCAGTTTTTGATATAATATGACATCCTGATTTCTTTTTTCAGGTCAGGGTTATAAAATGAATTAACTGTTGTTAAAGGCAATTCTCCTAAAATTTCTGCTTCCATATCCTATATCTCCTTGTATAAATAGACTTATCCTTATTTGTGTATGGATGTAAGACAATCCTTGAGGGGTTCTCTTTCCATCTTTTCTCATCCATACAGTTTACAGTTACCATATTTCATTTCACATGATAGTATAGATAAAAGGGCATTCTATCTTTCCTATCAGGAATACTCTCTCCAACAAATGCTAGTTAATCCCTTCTCCATCTATACAAAACAATTGCTTTATATTGGCTATCCCAAGAGTTATATCGGTTCCCATGAGAATGGCAGCTACCCTCTGCAACACTTTAAAGTGATTACCCTGAAAGTTTGCATCCCAGACAATATCCCAAAAATAGAATATCACACATTTTTTAAAATTTCAAGTATTATTTTTCTTAAAATTTACATTTCCATGTAACTGTACAATACTCTTGTTGTTTTCTGGGTCAAGTTCATGCGACGCGGTTACTCACGCTCCATTCCTAGTCTTTACCAGTTCCTCAAAAACAGGGACTTCTGACCTTCCATCCGCCAAACCCTAAATATATCCCCTAAGCCCTATAAAGCGATGGATCACCCTGGTCAGCGTATCCAAGTGGATGTAAAGTTCGTCCCTTCTGCCTGCCTCATCATCCCCTCCCTTTGAATTAGAGGCAGAGGATTTCTATTACAAAAATTCTATAATATATTTATTATCCTATACGATTATCAACTCTTTCAATCTTACAGGTATGTTTCTGACTGTCTTTGTCATAATTGATACCTACAAGTAAAATTTCCCCGGAGAAACCCACTAAGGCTTCGGGGTATTTATTCGCCTTAATCTGGTTTATTGCTGTGATTGCTGATTTATTGTACTTGAGTTCAACAACAATAGCAGGTTTATTTCTCGCTGGCAATGGAATAAAAGCAATATCAGCGTATCCAATACCTGTTGGCAACTCTCTAATGATACGATAATCTTTTGATGCACTGAAGTAAGCCAAGCGTATTGCAGCAGCAAGGTCAGCTTCATTTTTAGGATTTAAATATGTTCCCATAATGATACCTCCCATCATCGACCCAGGGATTGTCACTGCGAACTACGATTTACATATACCTTAAACTTAATCCCCCATTTCCAAAACAATATCCCTCCACTATCAAAGAAAGCACCCCCGACAGAAAAATACCCTAACCCTGAATCCCGTTAAATCCCGTATACGTCCCAAATCCAAGCACATAGACCGCAACCGCCATCGCCATATCTTTTTCCGCCCCCGGATATTTCATGGCAATTTCCCGCAGTTCCTTAATTACGGTATCCTGTGGCACACAAACCCCACCCTCCTCGTTGACTACCGTATCCACCACTTTTGGCAGCGCCATGCACATTTTGTAAAAGGCTTCGGGATCCCCGGTCAGGATGGTATAGAACTGATCCATACTGACCCGGCGGATTAGGCGATGCTGGACATTTTTCCCATCCACCTTTGTTGTCCATTTTACATTCTGGGATTTTTTTGCAATCGCCTCCACAAGGAAACAGGCGCAATCATCATCCTCTAGGATCTGTCCCTGCATCTTGATGTAGGTTTTGGCCGAGGAGGCAGAATTCATTGTATTATGCTTATTTTTCATTTCCACATAGACGGTATGCACCACATCACCCTCTGGCATTTTTATTCCATCTGGATTCTTGTAGATCACATCCCATCCGGTCTGCGGCACTTCACATCCCGCAAAAAAAGAAAAAATGTTCTGATGGAAATATCCGATATCGTTATTATTTGATTTGTCCCGCTGACGGAAAATCTCATTATTTACAATTTCTTCCCATCCTACCCGGTAAACGGACTTGTCAAAAATCAATTTGATGGGGTCAATCAGGTTGCTGTTAAACCTCTTTAAATCATAGGATTCCAGTTTTTCCCCATATTTCATAATGGTTGCCCGCACATGCTTTTTAAAATTATCTTCCGATAAAAAATCCAAATTCCAACTCATTCATCCTCCATACTGCGACTTATTTTTCCTATCCGATGGCCTAAGTTTTGGCGCAGTACAAAACTTATATTTTATTCTTACTTTCCACCCGTTTTGTTTTCACACTTTTTTAATGAATGATACAGTTCCTTCGCAATATCATATGCCAGATTAACCGGAACAGCGTTGCCCACCTGTTTATACTGGGACTGGATATTCCCGCAAAATTCCCAGTCATCCGGGAAGGACTGACACCTGGCATTCTCCCTAACAGTAAACGGCCTTGCTTCCAACGGGTGACAGCGTTCGGTTTGTTTCTGGGATGGGGAAGTAAGCACGGCAAGGGATGGTTCATCCAGGCTCATCCGGCGCAAAATCCCCGTTCTCCCACCTTCCATGTCCCAACAACTTTTCATGTATTCTTTCGCAATTGCCGGGTCAATATCCCGCCAATATCCGCCCGGCGGCACCAATTCAAAGATCTTCCTCTTATTTTCCCCGTAAGGAATCCCCGGTCCTTTGGGGCAATCCAGCAAAACATCCCTCAAAACAGGCTTGTAATCATGTGGCTTTGGGAAATGATATTCCATTC
>CAMWUU010000429.1 GCA_947177515.1 uncultured Lachnospiraceae bacterium | reverse complement strand
GGACAGAAATTACGCTGCTGGGAAGGGGAGTTTGGAGGGGATATGCGGAACTAAAAATAAGGAGAAAAACATGGGAGTCTTTGAGCGCTATGCGCCGTTTATACAGGATTTTATTTACCAAAACCGTTGGGAAAACCTGCGCGCGGTTCAGGTAGCGGCCGGGGATGCGATCTTTAACACGGATGAAAATGTACTGCTTTCAGCATCAACAGCATCCGGCAAGACGGAAGCCGCATTTTTTCCAATCCTGACACTTTTTTCGGAAGATGCGCCGCGCTCGGTAGGAGCAATCTATATCGGACCACTCAAAGCACTGATCAATGACCAGTTCACGCGCCTGAACGATCTATGCGAAGAAGCGAACATTCCAGTCTGGCACTGGCACGGCGATGTGGCGCAATCGCACAAAAACAAACTTTTAAAACATCCGTCAGGGATCCTGCAGATCACGCCGGAATCGCTGGAAGCGATGCTTCTGCATAAACATGCGGATATATCAAGACTATTCGGTGACCTGCGTTTTATCGTGATCGATGAGGTGCATTCACTCATGCGCGGCGACCGTGGCGGGCAGACACTCTGCCTGATGGAGCGGCTTTCCCGTATGGCAGGGGTAAACCCTCGGCGTATAGGGTTGTCGGCAACAATCGGTGATTTGCAGGGCACCGGAGCCTTCCTTGCTTCTGGAACAGGCAGGGGGACAGTTATTCCGCGTATTGACACAAAGGGCGTGAAATGGCGGCTGTCGATGGAACATTTTTACATCGGGGAAGGGAAAGTGCCGGAGGTGGAGGAAGAATCCTCCGATACCGCGCCGAAGGACGCGGATCCCGGTATCGGTTATATTTTTGAGCATACGCGCGGCAAGAAATGCCTTGTCTTTGTAAATTCGCGCGAGGATTGTGAAGTGGTCACAACAACGCTTCGCCAGTATTGCGAAGCAAAACAGGAACCCGACCGCTTTTTGATCCACCATGGCAATCTTTCCGCGTCGTACCGGGAAACGGCAGAATCCGTGATGAAAGACGAGGAGCAGTTCCAGACCACTGTGACCACTGCAACCCTGGAACTTGGCATTGATATCGGTAGACTGGAGCGGGTCTTCCAAATCGACGCGCCGTTTACAGTTTCTTCCTTTTTGCAGCGGATGGGGCGCACTGGGCGGCGCGACCTTCCTCCAGAAATGTGGTTTGTTATGCGCGAGGAGGTACCGCAGGCGCGGGCAATGCTCCCGGCAACCATCCCCTGGTCGCTTGTGCAGGGCATTGCGCTTGTACAGCTATACATGGAAGAGCGTTTTGTGGAGCCGCCAAAGCTTGACCGGCTTCCATACAGCCTGCTCTACCATCAAACGATGAGCACGCTTGCTTCCTGCGGCGAAATGACACCGGCGGCGCTTGCCTCCCGTGTGCTGCCGCTAAGCTATTTTTACCGTATATCGCAGGAAGATTACAAACAAATGCTACGCCATCTGATTAAGATTGGACATATTGAGCAAACCGAGAATGGCGGTCTGATCGTTGGGATTACAGGGGAGCGGATCACAAATAATTTCAGGTTTTACGCTGTGTTCCAGGAGGATGAGGAATATACGGTCCGCTCCTCTTCCGAAGAACTAGGAACCATTGTGAAACCGCCGCCTGCGGGTGAAAAGATCGCGATTGCAGGGCATGTCTGGGTGGTTGATGAAGTAGATCATAAAAGGCATCTTGTATATTGTACACAGGTAAAGGGTAAGATCCCTGCGTATTTTGGGCAATGTCCGGGAGATATCCATACGAAGGTGCTTGAGCGGATGCGTGGTGTATTAGCGGAGCAGAAATCTTATCCTTACCTGATGCCGCAAGCGGTAAAAAGACTTTCTGAGGCAAGGGATACCGCTCTTTATTCCAGAATGTTAGAAGAACCACTTGTCTGCCTGGGCGGGGAAATGTGGTGCTTATTCCCGTGGCTTGGGAGCTACGCATTCCTTGCGCTGGAGCGGTTCTTAAAAATCCGGTGCGCGCAGGAGCTAAAGCTTTCCGGTATGGATTCCTCACGCCCGTACTTTATCCAGTTTAAGATGAAAGCAGGCAGGGAAGAGTTTTTCCGGGTAGTGAAGGAAGCGGCTAAGGAGCCGATTGATCCAATGGAGCTTCTTTACCCAAAAGAGGAGCCACTATTTGAGAAGTATGATGAGTTTTTGCCAGTTGAACTGGTGCGTAAGAGTTTTGCGTATGGGATTTTGGATGTTGAGGGGATGCTTGCAAGGATCGCGCAGTGGTGAGATTAGTGAGGGGGATATTACGAAAATCAGAAGAATGGAGGGGGAGCGTGGATAGCACGCTCCGATAGGGTATGCATATTACATTGACAGGAAATTTGGGAAGTGGGAAATCGACGATATGCCGTATTTTGGAGAATGAATACGGAAAGGAGATTTATTCGACGGGCAAAGTGCAGCGCGCAATCGCGCAGGAGATGGGGATCAGTGTGCTGCAGATGAACCAGCTTATGTGCACGGATCACAAGTACGACCATCTGATCGATGATACGACGGCGAAAATTTCCAGGGAAAACCCGGACAAGCCGATTGTATTTGATTCAAGGCTTGCATGGAATTTTGTAGAGAAATCTTTTAAAGTATTTTTGTCAGTCAACCTTTCTGTTGCGGCACAGCGGGTATTTCATGACAACCGTGGCAATGTGGAAAGCTATACATCTGTAGAAGACGCGAAACGCCAGTTAAGTCTTCGTGCGGATACGGAGAATGTGAGGTACAGGGAACTTTACGGGCTGAATTATTTTGATTTCAATAATTACAATCTGGTGCTTGACAGCACCTATTGTGCGCCGGAAATACTTGCAAAGCTTCTGATGGAGCAGGAGGAAGTATATGAGAAGGAACTTGCGGCAGGGAAGAATTCAAAGGTCAGGCTTTTTATTTCACCTAAACGCCTTGGGGAAACCATGGGAGAAATAAATTTTGCACAAAAACGGCTGTATCCAGAAGGGATTGTGACCGTGAAAAAAGGCACGGA
>CAMWUU010000428.1 GCA_947177515.1 uncultured Lachnospiraceae bacterium | reverse complement strand
ACTTCCAGCGGGACGGTCAGTACATCAAACTTTTTCACCTTCACCCGGATCACCTTCTTTCTTTGGCGGGGATTTCCCCGGTTGGTTTCCTGCCTTTCCCGCCTGCTGGAAAGGGTTATACCCTTGCTGCCGCTCAAACTCCGCTTGTTCTTCCTCCTTCTGCTTTTTCAACCGTTCCATCTCTTCCTTTGGATCATCAATCCATGGATGCTGCTCTACTACCGTTTCATCAGAGAGCATCCCCATGGATTTGGCACAATTTTCAATCGCCTCTGTTTCGTTAATCAGGATATCACGGTTAAAAATAATATCCACTTTCTCCCCTTCAAAGTTCCCTCTTCCAGTATTGAAAAGATGGGCATTGACAAACCAAAGAATTTCCTCAAAAGCGGCTTGAAGTTCAGTTTCCATATCATTCGCATCTAGGTCAATATCGCTATACATGGATTGAATATTCATCTGATTTGGATTGCCGGAAAGCCTATCGTCCTTCGCATCATAGCCCATGGCATTCTCAATCAGTGCCTTCTTGAATGCTTCTAAGATAATCTTGTAGTTTTCCGCGTTTATTGTGATTTGAAGAGTTTCTACCCCGCCTTTTGTTTCCCCATCATACCGGACTTTTACCGCCCCATAAGTCGCAAGGTTGCGCCGGAACTCCCCAAGGTTCGTTCCTTCATAGTTTTTCAACACAAGGATTGTGTTCCTCGAATCTTCCTGCATATGGTTTTCAAAATTCGATAACATAAGGTTAATTCCATCCTGCAAGGATTTGACCTTTTTCAACAATGGTATTTCACTATCATTATATTTTAACGGAATCAGGGGGATTTTCTGCCAGTTCAGCCCGATAATTTCTGCATTCTCTCCCGTAATCGTGACATAGGGATGTTCAAAATCTTCCTCCATGCTTACATCCGGGACTAACGTTTCCCCATCCAGAATGAACTTGTGAATTCCCTGCAAATCATAGACTTCCACCTTCTCAATCATCTTAGGTGTGGTTCCTTCATACCCTGTTACCAGATACAACCGGACTGCAAAATCAAGTACTGTGTGTTCGCTGTCCTTCCAGAAGGGAAGGATCTCATAGGATGGAAACAATCGAAAAGCCAACTCCCCGGCACCTGTGTAGTAGGGATATAACCAAGCAATCCCGCCGTTTAAAGCAGCTTTCCCTCCATTTTTCAGGGTTTTCATAAAATGCTTGCTAAATACTTTGTTCAAGACTTCGGTATACTCCGTATTTTTCCCTTTCACCACAAAGGACTTTCCCAGCAAGTAATTCGCTTTCTGGTTTACCATCTTCGCATACTGATTATCAATGATATGATTGTTTGGCAAGTTCTCCACAATTTGCAGCTTGCCGCCCTCTCCGATCATCGTTCTTTGCTGCTTCAGAATGTCATGTTCATTTTCGTAGTACAAACTACTCTTAATCTGCATAATCCGCTGTGGGCTGTTCTTCCAGCGGGCAATTTCCTTTTCCAGAAACTCCTTGTCGCTCATGCAGCTTTTCGCCCCCTGCAAGATCAGGTTTGATACCTTATTTTTGAAGAAGTCAATAAAGCTTAGCATTTTATCTTCACCCCTTTTCTATTGCCTGATAAAAACAAAATCCCGGAAACATCTACGTTTCAAGGCTATCTATTACTAATGTGATATTTTTAAGACTACATAAAGCACCAAAGACAAAAAAACAACTGCAACAGCTATTGACTTTATCAGTTTGATATCAGTGTCAATAAATGAATCTAACAACCATTCTTCACCATCATGTCTTATCTTGTGATACAGATTACTAACTATTGCAAGCAAAGTAAACATTGGCTTTCTCCATCCTTTATTCAAAACTGAAAGCGTCCCCCATGCTGAAATCTTCCATGGCATAACGCATAGCATCCATTAAATGGTTAAAATCATCGATAGGCTTATTCAGACGTTTCCCTGTCTTTGTGTCCGTGTCCCATGTGTAATTGCTGATTTCTGTGATAAAATTCACGCAGCGGGGATGAACAATAATATGATAGTCCTGTAAGTAGTCAATCCCATTGTTTATACTGTCCTTTCCCTTCCTAGATTGCTGGATATGATAAAGACCCAAATCATATAATCGGTCTATACTTTTTGGCTCTGCCGCCTCTGCCCTAATTCGCTCTTTCCGGTATCCCATTGCAGTGATTTCCGAAGCAATCCTCTCATTGCTCATCCCTTTTTGGTACATCTCATCAAATACCCATATGGTTTTTGACACCGTATCAACCAGGCTACAGAACAAGGCAGAAGGATCATTGGTATATCCAAAATCAAGACCAAAAGCCGACTTAACTGATTTCAGCCTGCGAATCTCCTCAATGTCAAAAGCCTTTTCTTCCCAGTTCTCGAAGATAAGCCCTTCAATGATACCCCAATCACCCAAACCAGCCACACGGTAACGGCGGGGATTGTTCAGGCGCATGGTTTCAAACACCTTGCGGTCCGCCTCATCCAGCCATTCATTACAAAGGTAATTCGTAGTCATGGCAAGGGTTTCATCATCCGGGTTGTCAAAGAACCGCTTCTTCATCCAGTGATGTTCATTCCACGGGTTGAAGGTCAAAGTGATCTGTTTGAAAAGCCCCGTTTCAGGGGGGATTGCTCCACGGATGGATTCATCCAGCATATTGAAATCATTCTCGTTGCCGATCTCATACGCCTCCTCGATCCACATAAAACACAGATATCCATGTTCAACGGTGATCGAAGTAACCTTCAAGGGATCATCTAGTCCCCGGAAATATATCTTTTGTCCCGTTAGCTTGTAGGTCATTTCAAGGGGGCTTTCTTTTATTTCCCAGTGGTTTTGAACCCCCAGGCGGTTAATCGCCCATTTTAATTCCGTAAAGCATGAATCCTTTAGTGTCCTGAATACCTTCCTGACAACTAACAGATTAGCGTCAGGGTACTTCATCATGTTCACGATATACCATAAAGCGGTTGTCTTTGATTTCTTGCTTGCACGGCTTCCCTTGCAAACCCGGTATC
>CAMWUU010000427.1 GCA_947177515.1 uncultured Lachnospiraceae bacterium | reverse complement strand
CCTGTTACATGTTGCGTATCTTCTTTTGCAGGTGGAGATCGCAGGGGTTTGTTTTGGGATTTCTGCATTTATGCGCCGTGGTACAGCGGGAGTGGGACTTGGTGTCGCAATTTTGCTGTACTTTATTAATCTGATTGCTAACCTATCAGAAAATGCTAAGTTTTTGCGGTATATTACGCCTTTTGCCTATGCGGATGGGGTGGAACTGGTGGTGGAAGGAAGGATGGATACAAAGCTGGTCTGTCTTGGGATGTTTTATGCTGCGGCTGGGATTGCGGCAGCATTTTTCTGGTACAATAGGAAAGATATTATGTAAAAGAAAAGAATGGAGGGGCATTTACATGCCCCCCTTTTATTTTTGTGAAATTATTTTAAGGTTACTTTTAATGAGATAACGCTGCAAGGCGGGATATCAAAGGAAATTGTGCCGTCTGCAAGTTTGGTGTCCGTGAAATCGGCAGCCTTAACGGTTTCCGGAGCATCAAAAGTATTGTGGGCATCCATCGCGCCAGTTAAGATTGTACCGGTAACATGATCCGGGGTTCCTTCTGCAAATACAGTTTCCACCGGATATGCATGTTCAAGTGACAAGTTGGCGAGCGTGATCGTAATGCTGCCATCCGATGCGCGGGAAACGGATTCGGTCAGGTTTGGAATGAGGTTCTTGCCCATGCCGATAGTTTCAGTAGCAAGGGAGCTGTCAAGTAAGGTAGCATCCTGATGGTCGCAGAACATCTTAAATACATGGTAGGTTGGGGTGAGCAGCATTTTTTCACCCTCTGTAAGGATGACAGCCTGTAATACATTGACAAGTTGGGCGATATTTGCCATCTTGACACGGTCACTATGTTTGTTAAAGAGGTTCAGGCTGATTGCGGCTACCATGGCATCGCGCATTGTGTTCTGCTGGTAGAGGAAGCCAGGGTTGGTGCCAGGTTCCACATCGAACCAGGTACCCCATTCGTCAACGATCAGGCCGACTTTCTTTTTCGGGTCGTAACGATCCATAATTGCGCCGTGGCGGTGAAGCAGTTCTTTTATAAAATATGCTTTGCGGAGTGTAAGGTAATATTCCGCTTCGTCAAACTGTGTCGCGCTGCCCTTGTGATCCCAGTCATCTCCAGGAACCGTATAGTAATGCAGGGAAAGACCATCCATGTATTTGCCTGCGATTTTCATCACGGTATCCGTCCAGCTATAATCATCTGCATTCGGCCCGCAGGCAATCTTGTATATTTTTTTATCCTTGTAGTAATTGCGCACATAGGTCTGATAGCGGCGGTACTCATCCGCATAGTACTCCGGGCGCATATTGCCACCACAGCCCCAGTTTTCATTACCGACACCGAAATAATTGACGGTATAGGCTTCTTCGTGCCCATTTTCTTTACGCAGGTCAGCCATTGGGGAAACGCCGGAGAAGGTCATATATTCTACCCATTCGGACATCTCGCGCACTGTGCCACTGCCAACATTGCCGTTGATATAGGTTTCGCAGCCAATCTGGCGGCAGAGTTCCATAAATTCATGTGTGCCGAAGCTGTTATCCTCAACCACGCCGCCCCAGTGTGTATTAACGATTTTCTTTCTCTTTTTTTTTGGACCGATGCCATCCATCCAGTGGTACTCGTCTGCAAAACAGCCACCTGGCCAGCGCAGCACAGGAAGTTTCATTTCTTTCAATGCATTTACAACATCATTGCGCATTCCGTTTGTGTTTGGGATGGGAGAGTCCGTACCAACGAATAAGCCTTCGTAGATACATCTGCCGAGATGTTCGGAAAAATTCCCATAAATTTCTTTGTTGATTTTGCTTTTCGGATTACCCGGGTTCACATAAAGCTTTGCCATAAAAAATAGTACCTTCCTTTTTGATTATTTAATCAAATTATGAAATTATCAAGGGTTTTCTTGATAGAATCATTATAGGGGAGATGGGGATGAGTGTCAAGCCGTGAATATATGTGCAAAAAGGAGAAATAACAGGATGAAATTTGTGAAAAGTGCTGTGTTTTTTGTGGGGAAAAGAAAACGGCAGACATCACTTCGCAAAGAGATGATGCTGCCGATTCTTTCGCTGTCTAGTTATTGTCTGTTAAAACGGGGAGTATGTATGTGGACTAGTAATCCAGTGCGGTAATAGAGTTTGATACAACCCCTTTCAGTGAACAAATTGCGAATACTTTATACCAACGGGAAACAGTACCATCCGGAGCTAAAATGCGGAAATAATCTGCAATCTGCTGCGTACCGTCGTTATTTGTCTGCTGGATGCTGCCGCCACTTTCTATGCTATATCCGGCCATTATATTCTGAAAACTGATTGTGTGTGTTTTAAGAGTGGAGGAAATCCCCGCCGCATAAGACCAGTCCGTTGTCTGGATAACGGTTACTAAGATAGAGTTCCCTCTTTCCACGTCAGCGCGAAATGTTTTCTTTACACTTTCTTCCTGTGCTTTCCCCACATATGGAACGGATTTTGGCTCTCCGGGAATGGTAAGGCCAATCGGTGCTATCTTGCGTCCGGAATCTGCAAACTCTATCGTATCATGGGAATAGCTGGCATTTGCTGCCTCATCCCATGTTACGTCCCGCCATACCAATGTTTCATCCAGATCTGTTCCCGGAATATCGAAACCGAGTGCTTCTACTTTTTCATCCGTAAACTCAATTTCCACTCGGGCAAACTCTATTTCTGCTTGGTCATAAGAATGGCTTGCTTCCATATCAGCCGCCAACACAGATTGTCCCGTAAATGTGATTGCCAGTGCTGCCAGTAAAATACCGAATAAATATCGAACCGATTTCATAATATACCTCCTTCTCATGGAACTAATACCTGCCCTTTTTTGATTGGATGGGATAGAA
Source organism: uncultured Lachnospiraceae bacterium (assembly GCA_947177515.1). GTDB lineage: Bacteria > Bacillota > Clostridia > Lachnospirales > Lachnospiraceae > RGIG4057. The sequence continues at coordinate 160 of CAMWUU010000427.1, read as the reverse complement.
CGTTAAGTTTTCATTGGATCATACCCCCTTTCTTGTTGCGATTTCGTTTTTCTTGGGAAAACACTGGTTTGGGGGTTTCCCGCATGCATCCGCCGCAGGCTCTAAGGAAGCGGGGATAGAATCAGAGTTTCCATAATTTTACTATACAGTATGTAGGTTG
>CAMWUU010000426.1 GCA_947177515.1 uncultured Lachnospiraceae bacterium | reverse complement strand
GTCCTAGAGCCTTTAATGCCCGCATATGCTCCTCGGAACCATACCCCTTATTACTGGCAAAACCGTAGCCCGGATATTGTTTATCATATTCTGCCATCAGCCGGTCACGGTACACCTTGGCAACAATACTGGCCGCCGCAATGGAAATACTTTTTGTATCCCCTTTTATAATCGGCACCTGCGGGATCCGTACCTCCGGGATGGTCACGGCATCATTGAGCAATATATCAGGGATTACCGAGAGATTTCCTATCGACTGTCGCATTGCCTCATAATTGGCCTGTAGGATATTAATCTCATCAATGCGCTGCGGGGAGGATATCCCTATACCATAGGAAATTGCCTTTGCGGTGATCTCCTCGTAGAGTTCCTCGCGCTTTTTTTGCGTTAGTTGTTTGGAATCATTGATATAAAGGATATCACAGTCTTTTGGCAGGATAACGGCACAGGTCACAACAGGTCCTGCTAAAGGACCGCGCCCAACCTCATCAATCCCCGCAATATATTCATAATCCGCATATCGGCGCTCGTATTCCATCATCTTTGCAATCCGCTTCTTCTCGGCTTCCAGTTTATCCATGGCTCTCTGGTATTTCTCCACCAACTTGCGCGCACCTGGCCGGACATCCTCACCAAACGCTTTCAGATAGTCCGCAAGCTTATCCCCCGCATTTTTTAATGTTTCATCCATCTGCGCTAAGGTAAGTTTTCCACCATCCCTGATGCGCATTTGTAGTTCCCCAAGGCTTTCCCCTAGTTTTTCTACCAGGGTCTTTTTCTTTTCCTCCCCCATATGCCTTCCTCCCTTTCTGTTTTACAATCCTTCCCAAAACATCCAGCCAAATCTGGAATTTTACGGCATTTCCAAAGTAAAACAACCTATTTTCCCATTCCTGAAATCATCAAGTAAAAAACCGGCTGCCTTTTCCACATCAAGCTCCCCGCCCTTTTTCAGCCAGGCGCGCGCGCGCGCGATACGTAACAGCATTTCGTTTCCGTCACTGCACTCTTCTATCCCGTATTTTAAGGCAAGCGCGCCAGGGTAGTTCCCCGTCAGGAAATTGCAAAGTTCAAACCCCAGTTCCGTTCCCACCAAAATCTCATCGTTAATTGAGCCGATCAGCGCGATGCGCAGCCCCACTGCCCGATCTTCAAACTTTGGCCAGAGGATGCCCGGCGTATCAAGCAGTTCAACATCCTTGTTCAGCCGGATCCATTGTTTTCCCTTAGTCACACCTGGTTTGTTCCCCGTCTTTGTGACTGCCCGTTTGGCGAATGCGTTAATAAAAGTTGATTTTCCAACATTTGGGATACCTGCAACCATCGCGCGGACAGGACGGTTTTGGATTCCACGCCGCCGGTCCCGCTCTGTTTTTTCACGGCAAGCTTCTGCCACCGCTGTGCCAACTTCCTTTATGCCAGAGCCGCCCCTAGAATCCACGGTTACTACAATATACCCCTCCATCTCATAGTATGTTTTCCAGGCTGCTGTTTTCTCGCGGTCAGAAAGATCCGCCTTATTCAGGAGGAGCACCCTCGATTTCCCATTTGCCATCGCGCCAATATCCGGATTCTTGCTGCTATATGGGATGCGGGCATCCACCAGTTCAACCACAACATCAATCAGTTTCAAATCCTCCATCATCTGGCGTTTTGCCTTTGTCATATGTCCCGGGTACCACTGATACTGCATTTATTTTTCCTCTCCTTCTTCCCTTCGCAAATTCATTGTGCCGATAAATCCAAATTCATTTAACCGCAGCCAGGCCTTTCCCACAATCTCCCCCTCCACAATCGTACCAACATTTGCAAAACGGCTGTCCTCGCTGTTGTTGCGGTTGTCACCAAGCACAAAATATTCCCCCTCTTCCAGGGTAAATGGATCCTTTGCCAGCCCCGGGATCAGCATCCTCTCGCAGTTGACTTTTTCTTTTATCTCCTGACCGTTGATATAGACTGCTCCCTCCTTAATCTGGATCGTTTCCCCCGGCAGCCCCACAATCCGCTTCAGGTCATAATAATCATGCTCACTCCCACTCTGCTTAAATACAATCACATCACCCCGCTCCGGCTTTTTAAAAAGATAAGCGAACTTATTCACAATAATACTATCACCGTCCGAAAGGGTTTCTTCCATGGAATCCCCCAATACCGACGTTTTTTCCAGCACCACATTTATTACAAACCAGGCAAGGAAAATGACCGCCGCAATCTGAAGCACCCAGATAAAAAACTTTGCCGCCGCACTGCGCCTGCGCCTTCTCCTTCTCCCCTTCTGGTATTCAATTTCAAATTCCATCCGCGCCCTGCCCTTCCCGGAATAATTCCCTATCCCCATTATACTTGATTTACGGCAACATTTTAAATATTTTTTCTTTATTTATTACAAACGGGACGGCAAAATCCCCGCCGTCCCGCTTTTAATTCCCGAATATGTCAAAAACCCGTCCCCCCATCTTGTTTTATGGGACGCAGTACACAGTACCCGGACACATCTCTATTTCCTGTTGTAATTATAGGAACTTCACAAATATTTTTTATAACGTTTCATGCGCTGCTTTAGCTGCCTTGCAAAACCGGCGCATCCTAGGAGGGATAACTACTTTACAAGTTCCTTAACCTTTGCCGCCTTTCCGGTTCTCTGACGCAGATAATTCAACTTTGCACGGCGGACTTTACCAAGTCTTACCACCTCAATCTTCTCCACAATCGGCGAATGCAACGGCCAGGTCTTCTCCACGCCCACACCATTGGATGATTTCCTTACAGTGAAAGTTTCCCTTGCGCCACCATTCTGCCTTTTTAATACTACACCCTCGTAAATCTGCGTCCTCTCGCGGTTGCCTTCTTTTACCTTTGCGTAAACTTTTACGGTGTCACCGACATGGAACTCGGTGATTTCCTGCTTTAACTGAGCAGCTTCAATGTTTTTAATAATGTCGTCCATTTTGCGACCTCCTTCTTATTCGATGTTCTTTCTACGTCCGCACAAAGCAGTGCCAGCCAAGGCATGTACAGCGGAACATCGTAT
>CAMWUU010000425.1 GCA_947177515.1 uncultured Lachnospiraceae bacterium | reverse complement strand
TACACGGCGCGCAGGGTTCCATATCCCAAAAAAGTCTTATTACTAATTTTCACTATCAATATCATTTTATGGATTTGCCATCCACATGACTCGTCTTAGTGGTGTAGACTTACCTAGGGAGAAGCGTGTGGAGATCGGGCTTACTTATGTATACGGGATCGGCCGGGTAAGTTCAAACCGTATCCTTGCAAAAGCGAATGTGAACCCGGATACCCGTGTCCGTGACCTTACGGACGATGAGGTGGCAAGGATCCGTGATGTTATCGACGAAACGATGATGGTGGAAGGTGATTTAAGACGTGAAATCGCCATGAATATTAAGAGATTACAGGAAATCGGATGCTACAGGGGAATCCGTCACAGGAAGGGACTTCCGGTCCGTGGCCAGAAGACAAAGACAAACGCCAGGACAAGGAAAGGACCAAAGCGCACCGTAGCAAACAAGAAGAAGTAATATAATCCGGGAACATGCGGAACTTAAAACAGCATGTGACTGGACAGTGCTGCAGAGGAATTTATGGGAGTAAATTCGCAAAAAGCGAATTTGCGGACAGAAATTACTCTGATGGAGAGGCACTGGGAGGGAACATGCGGAACTTAAAATAGGAGGTTTGAAACATGGCTAAGAAGGCAGTGGCAGCAGCAAAGAAAACTGCAAAAAAGCGTGTCAGAAAAAATGTAGACCGTGGACAGGCACATATCCAGTCGTCCTTTAATAATACAATCGTTACCCTTACAGATTCAGAAGGCAATGCCCTCTCCTGGGCAAGCGCCGGCGGGCTGGGATTCCGCGGATCAAGGAAATCCACCCCATATGCGGCACAGATGGCAGCAGAAACCGCAGCAAAAGCAGCGTTGCCGCACGGATTAAAATCCGTTGAAGTTATGGTGAAAGGACCTGGTTCCGGCAGGGAAGCAGCAATCCGTGCGCTCCAGGCATGTGGCATCGAAGTAACCAGCATTAAGGATGTCACCCCGGTTCCACACAACGGATGCAGACCGCCAAAGCGTAGAAGAGTCTAATAGGAGGTAAAAAACTATGGCAAGAGATATGAGTCCTGTATTAAAGAAATGTAGAGCTTTAGGCCTTGAGCCAAGCTATCTTGGTATTGATAAAAAGTCGAAGAGAACCTTTGCGCGGGCGGGTAAAAAAGTAAGCGAGTACGGCATGCAGCTTCGTGAGAAGCAGAAAGCAAAATTCATCTACGGCGTGCTGGAGAAGCCGTTCCGTAACAATTTTGAGAAGGCAAAGAAGTTAAAGTACGGCACAACCGGCGAGAACATGCTGATCCTCCTTGAACTTCGCCTTGACAATATTATTTTCCGTATGGGTTATGGCAGGACAAGAACCGAGGCAAGGCAGATCGTTGACCACAAGCATGTGCTTGTAAACGGCAAGTGCGTTAATATCCCGTCCTACCAGGTAAAACCGGGCGATGTGATCTCCATTAAGGAGAAGGTAAAATCCATGCAGAGATATAAGGACATCCTCGAAGTAACCGGCGGAAGGACAGTACCAGCATGGCTTGAGGCTGACCATGAGAAAATGACCGGTACAGTGAAGGAAATCCCGACCAGGGAACAGATTGATGTCCCTGTAAACGAAGTGCTTATCGTCGAGTTGTACTCCAAATAATAGGCTGGTATTTTTGCTCTATCTGTTTGGGATACCCTCAGAACAACCCATAAGGAGGGGCCAAGATGTTTGATTTTGAAAAACCTGGAATTGAGATTGCTGAGATTTCAGAAGATAAGAAATACGGACGGTTTGTAGTTGAACCTCTTGAGCGAGGATACGGTACAACTTTGGGTAATTCCCTGAGGAGAATCATGCTTTCTTCCCTGCCGGGTGCAGCGGTGAGCCATGTAAAGATTGATGGCGTTGTCCATGAGTTCATGCCGATTCCGGGTGTGAAGGAAGATGTCACAGAGATCATCATGAACATTAAAAACCTCGCAATCAAAAATAAATGTGAAACCGATGAGCCAAAGACCGTATACATCGATTTTGTGGGCGAGGGCATAGTGCGTGCGAAGGACATCAAGGGGGATACCGAAATAGAGATCCTCAACCCGGAAGCGGTTATTGCTACCATGAATGGTGGTATGGACAACAAGCTCTATATTGAGATGACCATCAAGAAGGGGAGAGGTTACAGTAGTTCCGACAAGAACAAGAGCGACGATCAGCCAATCGGTACAATCGCGGTCGATTCGATCTTTACCCCGGTAAAGCGCGTTAACCTTACGGTGGAAAATACCCGTGTCGGCCAGATTACCGATTTTGATAAACTGACCCTTGATGTATGGACGGACGGCACATTAGCACCGGATGAGGCAGTCAGCCTTGCAGCCAAGGTGCTAAGCGAGCACCTGAATTCCTTTATTGATCTATCCGAGAATGCGAAGACGGCGGAGGTCATGGTTCAGAAGGAAGACAACCATAAAGAGAGAGTCCTCGAGATGAGCATTGACGAACTGGAATTGTCAGTTCGTTCTTATAACTGTTTAAAGAGAGCGGGTATCAACACCGTGGAAGAATTGTGTAACCGTACTTCCGAGGATATGATGAAGGTGCGCAACCTTGGTCGGAAATCTCTTGAGGAGGTACTTGCAAAATTGAAGGAGCTGGGGTTATCATTAAACCTGGGCGAAAGTGAATAGTATATAGGAGGAAACAACATGGCAGGCTATAGAAAACTGGGAAGAAATTCCAGCCAGAGAAAAGCATTGCTCCGGAACCAGGTTACGAATCTGCTTTACCATGGCAAGATCGTGACAACGGAAACAAGAGCCAAGGAAATCCGCAGTATTGCGGAGGGCTTTATCGCAATGGCTGTAAAGGAAAAAGATAATTTTGATACTGTCACCGTAAATGCGAAGGTGGCGCGCAAGGATCAGAATGGTAAGAGGGTTAAAGAAGTAGTGGATGGTAAGAAACGCGACGTATTTGATACCGTTGAGAAGTCCATCAAGAAAGATAAGCCATCAAGACTCCACGCCAGGAGAAAGATGTATGCTTACCTCTATGATAT
>CAMWUU010000424.1 GCA_947177515.1 uncultured Lachnospiraceae bacterium | reverse complement strand
CCGGGGGATGGAGTATTCTAACCGCTGTGTCCCGAATATTTTGCAAAACCCCGATGCAGTGCCTGCCGTGATGGATGCGGATTATGTTGTTCTGGTAGAGAAGCAGGAAGAGAGCACATATTCCGGGATTGAACGGGAGTTAGAAGAGCTGAAAGCTTGGAAGAGAAAGGTGCTTGGTGTGATTGTAATTGGGGTGGATGCGGTACCGTAATTAAAGTCTATGGATATTGGAAAAAGAATTTAGGAAACAAAAAGGCCAGAATCCTGTCCGGAATATCATTATGATAACGGGATTGGATTCTGGCCTTTTTTCATGCAAACCAATTTTATACAGTAAAAATAAATATTTAATCCATCTCTTATGTTTATAAATTATTTTCAGATATCTTCCATGTAGGTAAACAGTGTATCAAACCCTTTCTCTGCTGCAACCTGTTGTGGTGTAACCCCACTATTGTTCGCATGCTTGTAGTCTGCACCCCTTTTGAGCAGGTATTTTGCAACACTCTGGGATCCGGATTTAAACACATAATATAGTACATTATTTCCATATGTGTCGATAGCATTGATATCCGCCCCAGCCTCACAGAGCGCTTTAAAAAGTTGCAAATGTCCGCCAAAATTATCGGCACATAATAAAAGTGGTGTGTTCCCCTCATCGTCCACATGGTTTACATCCGCGCCTTTTTTAAGAAGTATCTCAAGCAGCGGTTCCATTTCCAGATACATCCTTGCAATTTCCCAGGAGAACAGGTACATCAATGGTGTTTTTCCGCTATTGTCCGCAAGGTCAATGTGTGTAAGGAGCGAGAAGAGTCCTAAGCGGTCTTCCGACGACAATTCGCTGCGCTGCGTATTTCGAAGGAGAATGTAGTGTGCTGCGCTGTAGCCTGCCGCATTGCAAATGGTGTCGTCCGCACCGGATTTCATCAAAAGCTCTGCAGCCTTTATATTCCCGTAAATGCAGGCAAGGTGCAGCGGTGTATTTCCTGCGGTGGCAGGGGCATCCTGTGTGAGGTTTACATCCACTCCCTGCTCAATCATGGCAGCAAGAATCGTTTCGTCGTCCTGGTTTATTGCATAATGGATGGCAGCCCGTCCACTGTTATCGCGTTCCATAAGAGCCTGTGCTGAAAACAGACGGATTACGTCGGCTCTGCAGGAGGAGTTCTTTGTAATCGTGCATGCAACGTTTTGCCCTGAGATAACCGCTTTTTCCATGTCCACACCAAACTCAATTAATTTTTTAATCACAGTGGTGTCACAAGAATATTCCAGACATTTATCTCTCAGGCAGTTTACGGAATCGACACCATTATAGTATGGTTCCGTAAAATCGGCACCAGCTTCATGGAGCATGTCAAGTACAATGGTCTTACCATATTCCAGGGGAGTTTCCAAGATATGTTCAATACATCCGTAATCCTCCTCTTCTTCGGCAAGCTTGATCAGTTTTTTGGTAAGATAGATTCCCAGGGCGAGCTGATCCGTTTGATGGTGGCAGCCAAACGCGTCAACAAAAGCGTTGTTTGCAAGGCGGGCAAGATTGATGGTATCTACCTCTGCAAGTTCGCATTCCCCCTTTGCCCCGTGGTCTTTTAATGCAACGCAAAGCCCTTCAGAGTGGTTCTCTTCCGCTGCCATAAGGACGGTCTTTCCGGATTTTGTTTCCTGAGCCACCAGTTGGGGGTATTCCATCAGTCTAAGTGCCGCCGTGGTGCGTCGGCGCATAAGCGCCCGGAACAAAAGCGTGTTTCCCATATCGTCTACAAAATAAGGATCTGCGCCCAGGGCAAGGTAAGTATCAATCAGGGTGGCGGAAATCATTGGAAGGCCACCATCCACTAAGTAGACAAGCGGCATGATCCCCTGTGCATCTTTCTGGTTAATATCAGCGAAGGAAACTTGCAGGGGTGTTTTGCTGGTGTCACTGGCCTGGGATTTCGTGTTTCCTGCAAGGAGTAGCGCAATTTCTTTGCGCTGGTTTAAGGAATGGATGGGTTCTTCCGAGAACTTGAATCCGTCAGCAAACGGGTGTGCAAGGTAATGGAAGCCGTTGCGCCCCTTTGCGTCGCAATGTGAAAGATCTGCTCCGTATTCTGAAAGAAGTTTTGCCATCGCGTAATTGCCACGGCAGCATGTGAAAAGTAATGGTATTACGCCCCGCTCCTTCCCGTCCACAAGGTCAGCGGGAACGCCCTTTTCTAGTGCCATTTTTACCGCATCGTAGAAATTAAGCCATACCAGCAGATGGAAGAGGCTGTACCCGCTATTGCTGTTAATTGCAGACAGTGTATCCGCGTCACAGGCCTTCACATATTCTTCCACCTCCCTGATTTCCTCCGGTGTAAAAATTTGGTTATCGTTTGATTTGTTAGACTCATCCGCCCACCAGGGAATAAATTTTCCACTTGAGCTTTCGGCGGAGTCTAATAATTTTGTGATAATTTCTTTTGAGTCCATTATTCTTTCCTTTCTGCGGGTCTTTGCTAAAGCTGGCTATTTACCGCTAAATTCTGAGATTATATGTAAGTCTAAAACTTCTAGCGACTAACGTTTCCAATTCCGTAAACAGAAAATCCATTTTTTTACGCCGATTGGCGCTGGAGTTATTATAGCATACCTTATCTGTTTTGTCCATATTTCACATGCCAGTATTACAATAAATGCGTGAATCCGTCTGTCCGGATTTATAGCAGAAAATTATTCTGACAATTATCGCTTGTTTGTAAAATTCTTCTTTTTGTTGTTCAAGGAAGGGGGCTTTATAGCCCCATTTTCTTTTAATTGCTTGGAGTAGTTCAGGATGAAGGGGAATTTTGCTCTTTTTTTGTACCGATATAACTAATCAATCACCAGAGAGGGATTTGATCTGTTCAACGGATAATCCTGTGACCTGGGCAATCATATCGATAGGAAGCTTCATTGCAAGCATATTTTTGGCGATATTTTCCTTTGCTTCTTTCCAGCCAAGCTGCTCTCCACGCTGCTCAGCCTCCAGCATTCCCTGATTATAATCCCGGATCGCTTTCTCCCTTGCTTCGTATTCCATCCTCTTTTCTTCGTCCTGGCTGATGACCT
>CAMWUU010000423.1 GCA_947177515.1 uncultured Lachnospiraceae bacterium | reverse complement strand
TATCATTTCACCACTGCTTGCAAACATCTACCTAAACCGATTCGATAATTATATGACAGGCGATTTTGAGAGAAAGAAACTAAGAAAACCACATACCCGTAGAGATGGCGAACTCACAGCAATGAGAAACCATAGCAATCTCAAAACTTGTTACTATGTCAGGTATGCAGATGACTGGGTAATCTTAACAGATAACAAGGAAGATGCAGAAAGATTAAAGTTTAAAGCCAAAAGATATCTACATGATACTCTGAAACTAGAATTATCAGAGGAAAAAACATTGATAACCAATGTATGTAACAAACCCATCAAGTTTCCAGGGGTGGAAATCAGAATGGCTAAGAAAAACGGGAAGTGGGTAAACAGAGTCTCACCTGAAAGAGAAAGATTCCAAAGAAAAATGAAGGATTTAAGCCGAGAAATATTTTATGTGAGGAAAACATCCACATTAGATAGAGAAAGGCTAATCCAGAACATTATCAGGGTAAACTCAATCATAGTAGGTCTTATCAATTATTATAGTATGTGTGACCAAATCAGTGTAGTGATAAGGAAATATGCATGGCTGTTGAAATATACAGCATATAAATCACTCAAAAAATATGGTGGAAAGTGGATTAGAGCAAACGAAGTTTCAAATCTTATTGGATTGCATTATGGGCATCTTGCTCATATACCTGCAATCGAGTACAAAGGGATGTATATAGGAATCACGGACATAAATTTTGCGAAATGGGATAACCCAAGGAACAAAGTCCAAGGTGAGAATCCATATACTCCTGAAGGAAGGGAGCTTTACAATAAGAGAATGAGGAAAAAGGGATTGAGAGTGCGAACAGACGAGGTAAACTCAACAGCACATGCTCTAACAATAAGAATGAGCAAACATCCCCTATATAACTTTGAATATTTTATGAACAGACCATACACATACAACAGAGATAAGGGTAAATGCAAAATCTGTGGGGGATACCTTGAACCCAATGAGGTGCATACACACCATGTCAACAAAAATTTGCCAATGAACCAGATAAATAAAGTCAAAAACCTAATATCGGTTCACAGGTATTGTCATGATTTAATTCATAGTGAAACAGAACCAACATGTCTGTCGGAAAAAACAATGAAAAAACTTGCTAAATACCGCAAGCAATTAAACTAATCAACCAAACCAGAACAACAAAGAAATAATGGTTGGTAATAATTTTCTGACAATATCCGAAAGTAGTTCACCAAAGACTACTATTTACGATGGAATGCCGTGTGCGGTGAAAGTCGCATGCACGGTGTGAAGTGGGGGAAAACGACCCGTAACAGGTAATGCTGATGGTGTTCGTTACCTATCGCTATTTTTTGGGACTGCGCACCCTGACAGTAATCCAGGATGCGGTGCGCCTGATAAAGAAAGAGTATGACAGGCAGGAGAAGGAGGGGGAAGAAGGCGGAAAAGGGCAGCAGGAAGAATCTGTGGGAACTACGGCGGACAGAACGTTTTCGGGCTTTGTGGATGGTGAGCTTAATATGGATCGGATTGACTATGCGGATGAAAAAGTATATGAGCTTTTGGGTTCCGGGCATACCGAGGGCGTGTTCCAGTTAGAAAGCGCGGGTATGAAAAACTTTATGAAGGAATTAAAGCCGCATAATATGGAAGATATTATTGCGGGGATTTCCCTCTACCGCCCGGGTCCGATGGACTTTATCCCAAAATATATTAAGGGTAAAAATGACCCCTCTTCCATCGGGTATGAGTGTGAGGAACTAGAACCGATCCTAAAGCCAACCTACGGCTGTATTGTTTACCAGGAGCAGGTTATGCAGATTGTGCGCGACCTTGCGGGCTACAGCTATGGGCGCAGCGATCTGGTGCGCCGTGCCATGTCGAAGAAAAAAGAATCCGTTATGGCAAAGGAGAGAAAGAATTTCGTCTATGGTAATAAGGAGGAACAGGTGCCGGGATGCGTGGCCAGGGGAATTTCGGAGCAGGTTGCCAACCATATCTTTGACGAGATGACGGATTTTGCAAAGTATGCTTTCAATAAATCACACGCGGCGGCCTATGCGGTCGTGGCGTACCAGACAGCCTTTTTAAAATGTTATTACCCGGTAGAATTTATGGCGGCGCTTATGACCTCCGTTATTGATAATCCGGGCAAGGTGGCACAGTATATTTTTCACTGCAGACAGCTTGGGATTGCAATCCTGCCGCCGGATATCAATGTTGGCGAGGCATCTTTTTCCGTGGACAATGGATCAATCCGCTATGGCCTGACCGCGATCAAGGGACTGGGGCGGCCAGTAATTGATGAGGTGGTAAAAGAGCGTGAACGCGCAGGGGAATATAAGGGGATCAAGGATCTGGCGGCGCGCCTTACCAACAAGGAGATCAATAAAAGGACACTGGAGAACCTGATCAAGTCGGGAGCGCTCGATACGCTTCCCGGGACGCGCAAGCAGAAGATGTATGTCTATGCCACTGTGCTTGATACCGTAGCGGAGGAGAAAAAGGAATCCGTAACCGGGCAGATGAGCCTGTTCGATATGATAGCACCGGAGATGAAGCAGGCATATGACAATCAGTTCCCGGCGGTCGGTGAATATTCGAAAGAGGAGCTTCTGGCATTTGAGAAGGAGGTACTTGGTATCTATATCAGCGGGCATCCGCTGGAAGTCTATGAGGCGGCAATGCGCAAAAACGTAACGAAAACAACCCTTGATTTTATGGTGGATGAGGAAGCGGGTGTTTGTCGTGTGCTAGACGGTAGTATTGAACTGGTTGGCGGCATGATTACCGCAAGGACATTAAAAACGACAAGGAATAATACGCTTATGGCATTTTTGACCCTGGAGGATATGGTGGGTGCCTTGGAGGTCATTGTTTTCCCGCGAGATTATGAGAAGTATAAATTGCTGTTAAATGTAGATGCTAAAATCTATATCCGCGGGAAGGTAGCCGTGGAGGAGGATAAACCGGCCAAACTGATCTGTCAGGAAGTGATCCCGTTTTCTGCGGTTCCGCGGGAAGTTTGGATACAATTCTTTAATAAGAACAGTTTTGTTGAAAATGAACAAAATTTATATTCTTTATTGGGTGAATTTGACGGGAATGATAC
>CAMWUU010000422.1 GCA_947177515.1 uncultured Lachnospiraceae bacterium | reverse complement strand
CAGTTACTTCCCCCGTCGTCAGCACGCGCCTTGTCCCATCCAAAAATTCCACAACCAGCCCGCCATTTTCATCCACATCCACCGCTGTAGCTTCTTCTGGTTCACGCCCTACATAAATCAGGATTTTTTTCCCAAGTAAAATCGAATATTCGCGGTATTCCTTCAAAAAACTTCTATCCTCTAATTCTCCTAGTACCAAAAACATCTGTATGATTATCTCGGCTGCAAGCCTGTTGCGTGTCACATGGATGCGTTTTTCACCTGGATACAATGCGCCCGCTACTTCCCTTAATTCCTCTGGTAACTGCTCCGGCGCAATATTAAAGTTGATCCCGATACCCGGTATCACACAGTCCACAATACCCGTTTCACAGTCCGTAACTGCTTCCGTCAAGATGCCACAGACCTTCTTTCCCTGATAGTACAGGTCATTCACCCATTTGATACCACAAATTATACCTGTCACATTTCGAATTGCACGGTGAACTGCCACACAGGTGGCAGTTGTAAGGAAGACTGCATCGCCCGCCGCAATCTTTGGCCTTAATAAAAAGCTCATACAAATATTCCCTCCCGGCACAGAAAGAAAGCTTCTGCCACGCCGCCCCCGCCCTGCTGTCTGCATCGCAGCGATATATACTGCTGGGGCTTCCTGCCCTGCGTTTGCGGCCTGCTTGGCCAGCGTGTTGGTCGAACTTGTTTCACGGTAAACCTCAAGGCACATCGTCCGACATTCCTCCGGCAGGTAATTCCTTATCCCCTCTTCTGAGAGCAGGTCGCTGTTCTCGGGCAGGCAATACCCCTTATTCTTCCCTGTCAGGATTTCATATCCATCCTCCCGCAGTGCCTGCACCGCTTTCCAAACTGCAGTCCGGGACACGCCAAGCTGACCCGCCAGTTCCTCACCCGAAAAATAACTGCCCCGCATTTTTTCCAACATTGTCAACACATCACTTTTAACTGACATAATTATCTCCATACTCCAAATTACAATTTAAGGGATTGTAATCCTGATCCGTTTTTCCTAGCTTTTGCACCTTCCAAGAGGCTAAGATCTTTCCACCATACGCACGCTAACCCCATGCTTTTTAAGGTATTCCTTAACCTCATAAATTTCCATCTCTTTATAGTGGAACAGCGAGGCCGCCAACGCTGCATCCGCACCGCCCTCCACAAGCGCCTCACGGAAATGTTCCATTGTCCCCGCACCGCCCGAAGCAATCACCGGAATGGATACATTTTGCGATACTGCCCTTAAAAGTTCCAGGTCATATCCATCCTTTGTCCCATCACAATCCATACTGGTTAACAGAATTTCCCCTGCTCCAAGCTTCTGCGCACGCATTGCCCATTCCACTGCATCCATTCCCATATCGATACGCCCGCCATTTTTATAAATGCTATAGCCTTTTGCATCTGCACGGCGCTTTGCATCAATTGCCACAACCACGCATTGGCTTCCAAATTTCCCGGCCGCCTCTGCAATCAATTCCGGGCGCATGATAGCCGCAGAATTGATTGCCACCTTATCCGCCCCCTCGCGCAGGAGCATTTTAAAATCTTCTATTGAACGGATACCACCCCCGACCGTAAACGGAATGAAAACGGTTTCTGCCACGCGCCTTACCATTTCAAGTGTAATTGCCCTAGCATCAAAGGAGGCTGTAATATCTAAAAAGACCAGCTCATCCGCTCCTGATCTGCCGTAAGCCGCACCAACTTCTACCGGGTCGCCCGCATCCTTTAAATCTATAAAATTTGTCCCCTTGACCACCCGCCCATTATGAACGTCCAGGCATGGAATAATCCTCTTTGTGAACATAGACTATCTTCCCCATTTCCGTTATTATATATTGATTTTTTACTATTTAAACCTGTCCGGTTTCTTAAATGTTTCCCCAGACCATCAAGCCTTATAAGCCGCAAAATTTTTCAATATGGCCAGGCCGACCTCCCCACTCTTTTCCGGATGGAATTGACAAGCAAAAAGATTGCCGCGCTCCACCGAAGCATGGAGCCTTACACCATAATCCGCTGTTGCCGCCACCTCCGCCTCATTGCGCGCTATCAAGTAGTATGAGTGAACAAAATATACATATGCCTCATCCGCAATCCCTTCAAAAAGGGCAGCACCCTTTTTCACTGCAAGGGAATTCCAGCCAATATGGGGTATTTTTAGCCCCTCTGCCGCCGGGATCCTTACCACCTCCCCCCGCAAAATACCAAGCCCTTCCACTCCGGGACTTTCCTCACTCCGCTCAAAGAGAAGCTGCAATCCAAGGCAAATCCCAAGGAAGGGTTGTCCAGCCTGTACGGACTCTCTGATAACTTCTGTCAATCCAAATCGTATAAGTTTTTCCATCGCATCGCCAAACGCACCGACACCTGGCAGCACAACATGGTCTGCCTGCAAAATTTCTTTTCTGTCGCGCGTAACAAAAGGCTTCTCCCCAAGATAGGCGAAAGCCTTCTCCACACTTCTTAAATTCCCCGCATCATAGTCAATAATTGCAATTTTCTTCCCAGGCATATTTTTCCTCCATCCCTTAATTTCCCCAGCATTGCCAAAAGCTGCCAGTCACCGTTTAGGCAGTTCCTGACAGCTTCCACTCTTTTCCTAGCATTTTATTTTGCCGCCGGGGTATTACCCGCATCCGCATCATTCACATCCTTTTTCGGGATTTTTCCGGCAATTTCATACACCTTCTCGGTATAAGCAGCATGATCCCCCATTGTGACCAACTTCATTGCCTCCTCCTCCGTCAAAGAATAAACGGTTTCAAGTTTCTCAAGAATTTCTCCCCGTATTGAATCCATATCTTTTGTGACATCCACAATCGATGCAAGGGCAGAATATTTATCATAGCGCTCCAAACCTTTTAAAAGTGAATCAAGTGCCTCCGGATATAACCCGGCCTTATAATAGTAATTAAAAGAATTTAATTGTTTATAAGTATACATAACAACCATTACCTTTAGTGTAAAAGGCTGGTCTTCTTCCTTCACGTCTAGTCCCGTTATTTCATTATAAGCCTCATTATAATGCTTAAACTCAAAGCTTTTTTGTGCATTTTCAATGCTTTGTGAACACAAATTCAGAATCAACAACGTTGCTTTTTCA
>CAMWUU010000421.1 GCA_947177515.1 uncultured Lachnospiraceae bacterium | reverse complement strand
TCTTCCGCTTCCCGCAATTTCTCCCCCGAAAAGAAATCATTATATGAAACCGTTAAAGAAAATAACCCACCATCCTGCGTCTGTAATGATACCTTGCCGCGAAGCGTTAGTCAATCAAATTCCTTACCATCTCCCCCCGTAATCTTCCCTTCATCTGGCGTATAAATTCCTGCAATCAATGATAAGAGCGTTGATTTTCCACTTCCATTCTCCCCCTTGATACAAATCCGGTCACCCGTAACACATTTCCCCACCTTTCCCATCTCCATTTTCGAAGTTTCTTCTGAAAGCGGAATACGCAGAGAAAGTTTCTCAAATACTGGTTTTTTTGCACCGGGATAGGTAAAGTCAATATTATCCAAACAGATATCTTCTTTTTTCTCCCCTTCTCCCCCCTTCATGGACGAACCTCCTGCATCCAAATATTCCAACCGATTTCCATAAAAAACAGAAAGCCGTGACCGTATTACACTCTCCTTACGAACATGAATAAGAAGCTCCTCAAAATTCTCATAAAAAGCCGTTAGCGTTGGCATGATCAAATATCCCGAAAGCAACACACCAATTCCCATTTCCCCCCTCAAAACAAAAAGTGCTCCCGCCGCAATCACTCCAAATGGCACCCCGTAACTACAAAGATACGAAAACATAGTATCCGCCGCATCCATCTTATCCTGTATGGATGCTGTAGCCCCCGCATATTTTTCAAACTTTAAATGGAGCCTTCTGATATATCGCCCGCCAATCCGAAACCCGTTCAAGAAATCACGCGCGCCAAACATCCCATATTCCATGTTTTCACGCTCTTCTACATAATCGCGCCGAGCTCGGTGCAGCACCGCCTTTTTGCGTCCGTTTATCACTGCCCTGAAAACAGGGAAAGCCGCTAAAAACAACATTACTAAAATAAAAAGGAGCGGAAAACTTCCCTTTACAAGCATAACAGCCAAAAATGCCAGATATACAAAAAATGTAAAAGGCCTCGTCCACTTTTCCATTAAAAGAAAATAATAACCTGTCGTATCTGTATCAATCCGCTCCACAAGCGCCGCCGTATCAATTTCTTGTGCTCTCTTCGTTGGTAAATACAGATACCGACAAAATATCTTCTTACTATAGCCAAATCCCCTTTTGGTCAATACAATATTTTCCCAAAAGCGAAATAAGGGCTGAACCAGAATGTCAAGAAAAAATGCCAGTAAAAAAATTAAAAACCTGCTCCTTATCTGACTGGTATCAAGCCTGAGCAAAGCATCCGCCATATCTCCGATCATCCATGAAGTCAGAAGCGGAACCGTCAGCGAAAGAACTTCCTGCACAAAATGTAATGCAAAAGCAGGCCACATCTGATAGACACAATCATATTCAATTTGTTTATTTATATTACTTTTCATATTTATTTCCCATATTTCTTCCAGTGCATATTGCAGACTTACCTGCAATACTCATTTCCATTTTTCCTTCTTACTTTCCATCAAAATAAGATCCTACCAACCGGCTCAAGCTGGCGCATCCTGCTCCAAAGCAATCACCTGCTGCCATTTTACCAAAAAATCCGCCTTGTGGCTAACTGCAAGTACTGTTCCTTGATAATCTACAATCCTATCGCAAAGATACTCTAATGCTTCCACATCCAGATGATTGGTTGGCTCATCCAATAAAAGAAGCTCCCCGCCCCGTGCAAATGCCGCCGCAAGGAAAAATTTTTTGCGTTCACCCATCGACCATTCGCGCAGGGGTTTTTCCATAATCTCCTGGGTAATCTGAAATCCATCGAGATATTTTTTAAAACTATCTTGTTCCAACATATTTTCCTCCAGCAAATCCTTTGCTACTTCATTGCCCGAAAGTTCTAAGTCCGCCTCCTCCTGAAGGGCAAAAGAAACATTATTTAAGTCAACAATAATACTGCCCCCATCCGCCGGAAGCAGTCCAAGAATAACCCGCAACAGAGTACTTTTCCCGCTACCGTTTGCACCACAAACCAGAACACGCTCCCCCTTATATACAGAAAAAGAAATATCCGAAAAAATATTTTTATCACCAAACTTCTTACACAAACTGGAAACTTCAAGCACTGGGAACTTCTCCCTGTTTGTTTCCAACAAGTTTTCTTTCTCTGTAAATTCCATCCGATGTTGAAATCCAACTTCCGCCAAATGCCCGTTTGCCACCTGGAATTCAAATCGTTTTTTCAGCCCTGCAAGCAAATTCTCCACTGAACGAAAAAGAAAACTTCCAAGCACAATCAATACCGGCGTATCCGAAACAGCAAGTCCTCCATACAAAACAAAAAGTCCTATAATTACATAGCTTCCATAACACAATACCCCATCAACAAACTGAAAGACAATGGTTTCAACCGCACCCGTTCGTTCCGCTCGGACACCGACTGTCACCATACCATCCGAAATTTCCGAAAGCTTCTTAGCAAACCATTCCTCCCGTGAATGTGCTTTCAGGGCGGTAAGCCCCTCACAGCCCTGAATCAGCCAACTATCGTAATTTTCCTCCGCATCATCGGTCTGCTCGTAAATTTCCTTCGCCCATTTTTCATAAACAACCGACGGCAAAAGCTGCAAAAGGCTTAATCCAAAAAACAACAGTCCAAGTATGAGATGTGTATGGCACAAAAGAATTATCACGCTAATCATAATCCCTGCCCCCTCAACCATGGATGGAACTGCGGTCTGGAAATATTCTGCAACCGTATCCGCATCATTAGAAAACCGCACATTCATTTCTCCGACACTGTCTACCTTAATCCGGCGCTTTATCATATCCAAGTAAAGTTTTTCGCGGAACAACTGACGTTCAGTGCGCAAAACCTGCCCAAGCTTTCTCCTTCCAAAATAGATAACCGGCAAACCAAGTAAAAAAATCACCATAAAGTATGCCGAAAGTCTTAGGGCACCCCACATATCCCCCTCCATGCCACGATCCAAAAGCATAGTAACAAGATAGCCACAAAGCAAGGAAAAAAGAAAAAGAAAAATATGATAAATTGTCCCAAAAAGACACGATTTTTTAAATATTTTCATGATTTAACACCCCCGTATACACACCAATCGCCTGCTATTAAAAAAATTTCGGCTCCACAATAAAAAATAATGGAGAAATGT
>CAMWUU010000420.1 GCA_947177515.1 uncultured Lachnospiraceae bacterium | reverse complement strand
GACTGATATAATAAAAATGTCTATTCTGGAATCCGCTCTATTTTCTTTCCCGCTTGTAACGCTGTTCCCGGCGCATATCCCGGCTGCCGTCCCCCGCTCCTGCAAAAAATAATGTGACTGGGTTGCTTTGGGTGGAAAAGTTCCGGAAAAGTGGTTGACATTTTTATAAAAATGAAGTATGATTAAGAAAAGAACAAATGTTCGACTGTCAGTGGATTTGGCAGTCACATTAGGAATCAAAGGAGATTTGGCTATGGCAAAGGAAGATAAAATGAAAGCGCTGGAATCCGCGCTTGCCCAGATTGAGAAGCAGTATGGGAAGGGTTCCATCATGAAACTCGGGGATAATGCTAGTAATATGAATATTGAAACCGTACCTACGGGTTCGATCAGCCTTGATATTGCGCTGGGGCTTGGCGGTGTGCCGAAAGGGCGCGTGGTTGAGGTGTACGGTCCGGAGTCGAGCGGAAAGACGACCGTGGCATTACATATGGTGGCGGAGGTGCAAAAACGCGGCGGGATTGCGGGTTTTATTGATGCGGAGCACGCCCTTGACCCGGTCTATGCAAAAAACATCGGGGTCGATATCGACGAACTTTATATTTCCCAGCCGGACAACGGGGAACAGGCACTCGAAATTACGGAAACGATGGTACGTTCCGGCGCGGTGGATATCATTATTGTGGATTCCGTGGCAGCGCTTGTGCCGAAGGCGGAGATTGAGGGCGACATGGGCGATTCGCATGTTGGTTTGCAGGCGCGCCTGATGTCGCAGGCACTGCGCAAGCTGACCGGCGTAATCAGCAAGTCAAACTGTATCGTGATTTTTATCAACCAGCTTCGCGAGAAGGTCGGCGTGATGTTCGGCAACCCGGAAACCACCACGGGCGGGCGGGCATTGAAATTTTACGCATCGGTGCGCCTTGATGTGCGCCGCATTGATTATATCAAAAACGGCGGGGAGAATATCGGGAACCGCGTGCGTGTTAAGGTTGTGAAAAACAAGATTGCGCCGCCGTTTAAGGAAGCGGAGTTTGATATTATGTTCGGCCAGGGCATTTCACGGGAGGGTGATATCCTTGACCTAGCGGTGGGGGAAAACATTGTCCAAAAGAGCGGCGCGTGGTTTGCCTACAACGATGCGAAAATCGGACAGGGGCGTGAGAATGCAAAGCAGTACCTGCGCGATAACCCTGCGGTTATGGAGGAGATCGAGCAGAAAGTCCGTGCGAATTTTGGTATCGACGCAGTGGCAAAAGAGGATGGAACTTTTATGGCAGAAGCAAAGGAACCTGCGGCGGCACAGACTGAGAAACCTGCGCGCGGGCGTGGCAGGTCAAAGAACCAGCCGGATACTGGCACAGCAGCTTTAGAGGAATCGGACGGCGCAGCGGGATCGGAGGATACCGGTGCTGGAAGTGAAGGATAATGGAACAGGTTATTACGGCCATTGAATCGGTGAAGGGCAGCAGGAAACGCAGGATCTATGTGAACGATGAGTGGAAGTTTTCCCTTTACCCGGCGCAGGTGCGCCAGTATGGCATAGAGGAGGGAATGGGGTTATCCGGTGCCCTGTATGAGGAGATCTGCCGGGAAACCCTGCTCCCGCAGGCAAAAAAAAGGGTGCTGAACCTCCTAATTGCAAAGGATCGCAGCAGGAGGGAACTTTTAGGGAAGCTTTCCGACGACGGTTATCCAGAGGAAGTTTGTACCATGGCCGTGGAATATGCGCAGGGGTACCATTATGTTGATGACCTGCGTTATGCGGTTACCTACCTGCGTGCACACGGGGAGGAAAAAAGCCGCATCCAGCTCTTTATGAAGCTGAAGGAGAAAGGGATTCCACGCGAAGTGGCCGATGAAGCCTTTGAAACGGTGCGCGCGGAGCGCATGGAGCTTTACGGGGAGGAGTTTGAGGAAGCAGAGATCACTGCGCTGCGCAGACAGATTGCAAAGAAGGTAAAAGATCCCGCTGCACTTTCGGAAAAGGAGGCTGCAAAGCTGATGGCATCGCTTGCCGCGAAGGGTTTTTCTCTCCGGGATATCCGAGATGTGCTTGGGACAGTTGTATTGTCAGGGGGGGAATTTTAAACATTTGTAAAATAGCCCTGCATGAATTTTCTTCATGCAGGGCTATTTTTTATGCAAAGGGGCACAAATGAAAATAAATTGTAAAAAAATAATTGTAAAAAAATAGAAAGATAATATTTGACAATTCTTGTCAAATGCAATAGAATATAATAGGATTTAGACGGAAGAAAGGAGCAAAAAATGGATATTAAAGCCAAACAGACTACCTTATCAGAAGAACCGCCTTCAGAGCGCTATCTGGTATTGTTGGAGAAAGAAATCCTTTAACTACGTCAAAAGCTGGAGGACATAAGCGAAAAGAACGTTAAGTTGTTGGAGGAACGGGATGGTGTCACAAAAATATACGAGAAAGAACGTCGGAATATGCAGGATAGGATTAGGAAATATGAACAGGATGTTCCTTTACTGCAAAAAACATTAGAAACATATGAAAAAGAAATACCACAGCTGCGAAGAAAAGCTGATATTTATGATAAGAGGTTTAAAGGACTGGAACAGGAGTTGGAAACATGTAAAAAGGAAATGGGGAAATTACAGAAAAAGTCCACTGCATATGACAGCGAAATGCCAGAATTGAAAAAACATCGAACGGAATGTGAGCAGGAGATGGAAGAAAGCCTTATAAAGGGCACTCATTCAAATATTTAGAAGTACCGTCTTGGGTGTTCGCTGTAGTACTGGGGGAATACAACCTAATAAGCAGATTTGAAAGAATGGGACATAAAAATCTGTATGTCTAGCATCTGATATTGTAATCTGGATTATCAGAAGTTGAGCAATGAGAAAAATTGGTTTTTACAAAGGTATCTTATGGCTGAATGATAGGGTCCTGCGATAAAACCTTTCACAATTTGAAAGCGAGATGCATATATGTTTTATATAAAAGCAAAAAAAGAATATAACATAGCAAAAACACCATTTGAATGTAAAAGAGATAACCTCACAATTCGCGGGACGGAATATAAGCCGGTAGGAATAAATTTGCCAATAGCAATTGTCTGCCATGGTTTTATGGCATTTCAAGACACAGTGAAGCAATATGCAATAGAGCTG
>CAMWUU010000419.1 GCA_947177515.1 uncultured Lachnospiraceae bacterium | reverse complement strand
TTATAGGGCGGGGCGCGTGGACGGGGCTTTAGGGGGTGGTGTTCCCGGCTCAGCGGGCGACCCTTTGATCACAAAATCCTATCTGGAGGAACGCCTCGCGCAGGTTTCCGGTGGTACGGCGGCATTTGTCAAGGTGACACTTCTTCGCGGAGAGGGGATCGTGCTATATTCCGGAAGTGAACTGATGCTCTACAGTGGCAGTGCGGCAGTTACGGGTGCGGATGGGCTGGTTAATTTAACGACGGGGGAACTGTTCAAAAGAGGAAATTCGACAGTTCGTTATAACCTTTATCTTGCGCCGGCGGACGGGTGCGGGATAGAGGCGGATGGGAACGTGACGGCGTATGTCCGGGGAAATTACAGAAAAAATTAGTTAAGAACAAAGTGAGGTGGCATATGTTAACAGACTGGGAAGGTCATAAAATAAGGAACTGGATCGCACTGATTATTGGCGTATTCCTGATTGCGATATCGGTCAACTGGGTGTATGACCCCGCAGGCATGGTAACGGGTGGTGTGACAGGACTTGGTATTTCAATTAAATATCTGTCCGGAAAATTTCTACCCTTTGAAATACCTATATGGCTGACAAACCTGGCATTTAACTTACCACTGTTAATCCTGGCGTGGAGGCTGCTTGGAAGGAAATTTATCCTGCGCACGCTGGTCGCGACGGGGCTGCTCTCGCTTTTTATTTACCTGATCCCATATATTCCCATCTTTGAGGGGGATCCTCTGCTCGCCTGTGTTTTTGGCGGTGTAATTGCCGGCGCGGGGATGGGGCTGGTACTGGCAACCATGTCAACCACGGGGGGAACAGATGTTTTGTGCATGTTGCTACATGTGAAATGGAAACATATTTCTGTCCCGCGCCTGCTCAATTTTGTTGATGGACTTGTGGTAGTGACTGGCGTATTTGTTTTTGGCATCAACAAGGCGCTCTACGCAATTATTTCTGTTTATATTGTATCAAAAGTATCGGACGGTATTATGGACGGCATGAAGTTTGCGAAGATGGCCTATATTATTTCGGAGCATTACCAGGAGATTGCCGACCAGATCCTGACGGCAATCGACAGAGGCGTAACCGGTTTAAATGCTACGGGGATGTATTCCAACAAAGATAAGAAAGTGCTCTTTTGTGTTGTATCAAAGAAGGATATGGTGGAGGTTCTTGAGATAACACACCGGCTTGATCCCCATGCTTTTGTGATTGTAAGCGATGTCCGGGAGGTAATGGGCGAGGGATTTATTGAGTATAAACAATAGCCTTGGTAAAAATGACGAAATTTTGACATATTTTGGAAATTCCAGGTTTTATATATGCAAATTAGACAAAATGTCAAAACGTTATTTGTGTAATTGCTCTATGGTATTTTCGTAATTTTTGTTGTACAATACAGATAGACGGTTAAGTCAGGCATCCAGCGTGAAATAACTCAGTTGAATCACAAGAAATGAGGAGGAACAGAAATGGCAAGTCTATCATTAAAGAATATTAACAAAACCTATCCAAACGGATTCGTTGCCGTTAAAAATTTCAATCTTGAGGTACAGGACAAGGAGTTTATCATCTTCGTAGGACCGTCCGGTTGTGGAAAGTCCACTACTCTTCGTATGGTTGCAGGTCTTGAGGAAATCACAGGCGGTGAGCTCTGGATCGGCGATAAGATTATGAATGATGTTGAGCCGAAGGACAGGGATATCGCGATGGTATTCCAGAATTACGCTCTGTATCCACATATGTCTGTTTATGATAATATGGCATTTGGTCTTAAATTAAGAAAAACCCCGAAGGACCAGATTGACAAGTTAGTACATGAGGCAGCGAAGATCCTTGATATCGAGCATCTCTTAGACCGTAAGCCGAAGGCTCTTTCCGGTGGTCAAAGACAGCGTGTTGCCATGGGTCGTGCAATCGTGCGTAACCCGAAAGTCTTCCTGATGGATGAGCCACTCTCCAACCTTGACGCAAAACTTCGTGTGCAGATGAGAATTGAGATCTCCAAACTTCATCAGAGATTGGAAACAACGATTATCTACGTAACACATGACCAGACCGAGGCTATGACACTTGGTACCAGGATCGTTGTTATGAAGGACGGTGTTATCATGCAGGTAGATACCCCGCAGAACCTTTATGACAGGCCTGATAACCTCTTTGTTGCAGGTTTCATGGGTTCCCCTCAGATGAACTTCATCGACTGCCAGGTAGAAGAGAAGGGCAAGGATATTGTACTTACCTTCGGTTCCCATTCCATCCGTGTACCGGATGAGAAGGCGAAGAAGCTGGTTGAGAACAAATATGTTAATAAGACTGTTGTCCTCGGCATCCGCCCAGAGGATGTAAAGGATGAGGAAGCTTTTATCAGCAAATCCCCGGAAAGTGTAATCGACGCAACCGTAAAGGTTTACGAGCTTCTCGGTGCCGAAGTATTCCTGTATTTTGATGTTGACCAGTTTAGCATTACCGCACGCGTAAATCCGCGCACGACTGCAAGGCCTGGCGATACGATCCGCATTGCACTTGACCTTTCTAAGATGCATATTTTTGACAAGGAAACGGAGCAGTGCATCGTACACTAAGCAGTGGATGGACTGATCTATTACTGAGATCTTTCTAGCTAGGGAATTGTTTTACAATTCAGACAGAATTAAACGATTCCTAGGTTGCCTGTAGATAAATAAAAAAAGAGAAGGGTATCAAAACATTGTTTTGATACCCTTTTTTAAAAATTGCGTAAACTTTGGGAAAACTCGTTTACTTTTCGCGGAAAAAGTGTTAAACTTGACAATATGGACGGATTGGGAATGCGGCAGTTTTTTGTTCGCAGTATGACCATAAGTATGGCAGAAAGGGAAAGGTGAGGTATCCCCATATGATTTCAAATCAGATTCTTCAGAATACGATAGAAGGTTTAAAAATGATAACGCGTGTGGATATCTGCGTTATGGATACGGAGGGAAAGACACTTGCGACAACGGTTGGGAATGCGGAGGAGTATGAGTCCGCAGTGCTGGCGTTTGTGGATTCACCTGCGGACAGCCAGGTGCTCGCGGGTTTCCAGTTTTTTAAGGTATTTGACGAGCACCAGTTGGAGTATGTGATCTTGGCGCGGGGCGAAACAGATGATGTGTATATGAT
>CAMWUU010000418.1 GCA_947177515.1 uncultured Lachnospiraceae bacterium | reverse complement strand
GTATTAAACTCCGCATACTGGATATTATCGTATATAAATTTCACAATTTCTTCCAGTGCCTCAAGATTGTGGCGCATATTTGGGATTTCCACATAGGAAATCGCGCCGCCTGACGAAATCACCTGGAACTGGCTTTCAAATTGGAATTTTGAGAACGCATCAATCTTCTCGCGCACATCCACATGATAGGAATTCGTATAGTAGCCCTTGTCCGTCACATCCGCAATCTCGCCAAAACGTTCCCTGTCAATGCGCGCAAAACGGTAACAGAGCGATTCCGCCGGTGTCCCATAAAGTCCGAAACCAATCCCTGTTTCCTCCTTCCAAGTATCTGTCGCCCTGCGCAGGCGTTTCATGACCCGCAGCGCGAAGTCAAGCCCTTTTGGGTCGGTATGGCTCACGCCCGTCATCAGCTTTGTCACCTCATACAGCCCGATATAGCCTAAGGAAATCGTTGAGTATCCCCCGTGCAGAAGCTTATCAATTTTCTCGCCCTTTTTCAGACGCGCGATCGCACCGTACTGCCAGTGTATTGGACTTACATCGGAGATTGTCCCCTCAAGGGCATGATGGCGGCACATCAGCGCTTCAAAGCAAAGCGATAAACGCTCTTCCATCAACTGCCAGAATTTCTCCTCATCTCCCTGTGCAATAATACCGATCTGCGGCAAGTTTAAACTGACCACACCCTGGTTGAAACGCCCCTCAAACTTATATTCG
This sequence comes from uncultured Lachnospiraceae bacterium, assembly GCA_947177515.1. Taxonomy (GTDB): domain Bacteria; phylum Bacillota; class Clostridia; order Lachnospirales; family Lachnospiraceae; genus RGIG4057. The sequence goes on along the minus strand of CAMWUU010000418.1, from coordinate 2,428 downwards.
CCCTTCTCATCCTTCCACGCTGTCAGAAAACTGCGGCAGCCCATACAGCTAAAGACATTGCCTTCATAATTCTCCCGCATTTTCTTTGCCGAAATATAATCCGGGTAAAGACGCTTAGCGGAGCATTTTACGGCAAGGCGCGTTATATAATCATATTTCCCGCCTTTTAAGCAGTTGTGCTCATCCAGCACATAGATCAGTTTTGGAAAGGCCGGGGTGATATACACGCCCTTCTCGTTCTTGATCCCCTCTAAGCGCTGTCGCAGGATCTCCTCGATAATCATGGCGTTTTCTTCCATATATTCATCTTTCGCATCAAGGTTGAGGAACAGTGTCACAAACGGGGACTGTCCATTTGTTGTCATCAGGGTATTGATCTGGTACTGGATGGTCTGCACACCGGATTTCAGTTCATCCCTTACCCGATCCTCGATCAGTTCCTCCACAAGGTCGGCCGAAAGCCTTCCACCAAACTCTTCCTCGTAGCGCCTGCGGTATTTCTCCCTTGTGATGCGCAGATATTTCCCAAGATGCCTTACATCCACGGACTGCCCTCCGTACTGGCTGCTGGCCACCGCGGAGATAATCTGTGTCATAACCGTACACGCCACCTGGAAACTCTTTGGGCTCTCGATCAGTTTGCCGTTCATAACCGTACCATTCTCAAACATGTCCTTTATATTGATCAGACAGCAGTTGAATATGGACTGCAAAAAATAATCCGCATCATGGAAATGCAGCACGCCCTCTTCGTGTGCTTTGGAAATTTTTTCCGGAAGCAGCAGCCGCTTGGTAAGATCCTTTGAAACTTCCCCGGCAATCAGGTCGCGCTGTGTTGAAGCAATGATTGCGTTTTTATTGGAATTTTCTTCCATCACATCCTTGTTATCATGACGGATCAGACTTAAGATGGAATCATCCGTTGTGTTCGCCCTGCGCACAAGCTCCCTGGTGTAACGGTACAAAATATACGTCTTCGCAAGCGTATATTTACCGTCCTCCATCAGCTTTTCCTCAATAATATCCTGGATTTCCTCCACCTGCATCGTCGGCTTATTTAACGACTCGATTGCCCGCACAATGCCCTCGATCTTCCCCTCTGAAATCTTTTCCTTCATCTTGACTTCGTCGTTTGCCTTCCGGATCGCCACAAGAATCTTATTCCGGTCATATTCCACAACGCGCCCGTCCCGTTTTATTACTTCAATTGCGTTACACCCTTTCTGTTTCATTTTACGTTACCATGTTATTCTTACCGGAAAACACAATATAATAAATCCTTTTCCGATATCCGGTAAAATTATTTGTCTGGGCGTACCTAAAAACCGTTTTCAGACATCAACATACCATGGTCACTTCTATTTGACTATATAATAATATGTATTAAAACATCCAGGCATTTTCTGCCCATCGTCCTATAAGCATACCACAGGAAAAAGGATTTGTCCACGGTATCTTGTGTAACACATTTTGTGTATCGCCATCTTTTATACCACTATATATAGTATTATTAAGGGAAAAGCGGGTTACCCCATATACTGGTCGTAACCCGCTTCCTCAAGCCCCATCTGGATCAGCACAGGAATTTCCTCTGCCTCCCCATTTTTTTCTGCAAGGGTATAATCCCCAATTAACAAAAAAAGATTCCTAATCCGGTAATCAAGCCCCTCCCCCTGCTTTTGGCTTGCCGCTTCCACCTGCGCTTTCAGTTCTGCCAACCCCACCTTTGGCGAAACGGTCAGTTTCAGCAGCCTTGCTGCCAGCCCGCATGCATAGGCGCACTCATAATCCGAAAGCATGGCGGACAAAAAATCTTCAAACGAAATCTTTTGCTCCACGCCCTGCTTTGCACAAAACGGCACCATCCACAATCCTCTTACAGATCGTCAATCTGCCAGTCAATTGCTTCCTGGCCATGCTCCGTAAGAAAGGTATTCGCCTGGCTGAAATGCTTGCATCCAAAGAATCCGCGGTATGCGGAGAGCGGACTTGGGTGCGGCGCTTTCAAAATCAGGTGCTTTGGATTTTTTAACATCGGTATCTTGCTTTGAGCTGGACGACCCCAGAGCATATAGACAATCGGACGATCCTGGGCGTTTACGGCCTGGATAATCGCATCCGTAAAATGTTCCCATCCATGCCCCTGGTGGGAATTCGGCTGGTGTGCGCGCACTGTCAGCACAGTATTCAGCAAAAGCACACCCTGTTCAGCCCATTTTTTCAGGTAGCCGTTGTTCGGAACCACACAGCCCAGATCGTCATGCAGTTCCTGATAAATATTCTGCAAAGACGGCGGGATATCCGTTTTTGGCATCACGGAAAAACTTAAACCATGTGCCTGTTTCTCCCCGTGGTACGGATCCTGGCCGAGGATAAGCACCTTCACCTTGCTAAGCGGTGTCAGGTGCATCGCATTAAAAATATCCTC
>CAMWUU010000417.1 GCA_947177515.1 uncultured Lachnospiraceae bacterium | reverse complement strand
TTTGCAAAACAAACTTCTGTCCCATCACCCTTAGATCCAATACCTTTTTCAACATAAGTCAATTTTTTTATCTGGTCATCCTCATATACCCTATGTAACACTGGGGCAGTTAACTGCTCCGGACAAGCTGGGGCGATATCCCGATCAAATATTTGCTGTGCTTGCGTCAATAGCCTTCCAAGTTTTTCCGCATTTCCTTCCGCAAAATACTGGATTGCCTTATGAATCATTTCCTGATTCTTTTTTCCAAGAGCCTCCTGTACTTTCTTTTCCTTTTCATTCTGTGCAAATGGATAACATTTTCCCAAATCAGCCAAAATCTTTACCGTATCCTTCGAGGCATTCAAATTTGCATAAACCCAATAAAAAACACCATGTACTGCCATCCGATTAACTTCCACATCACCACCGTCAAAAGTCATAACCACTGGCCGGATACCATACGCACATGCTTGATCCAGTCTACCACACCTAGAAGGCGTTCTCTGTTCTCCACGGTACGCAGCTTGCATAATTCCAAGTGTACTCATATTCAGACGATATAATTGATTAAAAGCCTTTACTACCAATACACAAATTGCTGCACTTGATGACAGACCTTTTTTCATCGGTAAAGTCATCTCATCAATTGTAATTTTCACACCACCCACATGATAATGTTCTTTCATATAAGATGCAGTTCCAGCAATATAAGAAAAATATCCTCCCTCCGCTGCCACCTTCCTCAACCTAGACACAGACATCTTCTCCTGAAAAACTTTCGTTTCCCCGTCCAGCGATGAAATCACCTCAAATTCCGCATTTTCTTGTGCCCAGGCATGAATTCCCTGCTCAATTCCAGTAACAATCGCCATTCCCTGTTCAATATTTCCGTTAACTGCACGATTCATACCAGCCCAATCACTATGCTCCCCTAAAATACATAATCTACCTGGTACAAATAATTCCACTTTATTCATCTTATTTATCATTCCTTTCCTGTTTTTCTTTTTTATTTATTAACTTCTTTACAGTTTTAACTGAAATACATACCGAAACATTTTTTTACGGTAATCTGATGAAAGAACAACTGCTTTTAAGCACATTCCTGCCATCCTAAAATATTTTTTCTGAGAAAATGCCCTTACCCCCTCAGTAAAACACCCTGCTGCCTTTGAATATTTTTCTGCCCTTTTGGGCGTATAATACTGTTTTATAAAACTCTCATAATCTCCCAATTCTTTTCTATCAAAATATTTTCTTTGACAATAGCGCATCATCAAATACTGTTGATATAGATGATTTCTTGAAAGACTACTCATTGTCATACGATATTTCAGTATAATCTTTGGAACATTATACAATTTATATCCTTTAAGACTTGCCCTGACCAAAAACTCATAATCTTCACAACCATATGGTACCTTATTATATCCACCCAATTTTTGATATACATCCTTTCTTACCATTAAAGCAGGATGGGGCATACAGTCATTGATTCTTAACTTACGGTTGATATCCTCTGTTTTTTCTGGAAGATTTTTCATCGCGTAAATTAAGTTTTCATTCTCATCCATTACTTCAACAAAACCAGAAATAACATCTACATTTCGTTCTTCCATTGCTGTAACCTGCAACATAAGCCGGTCACCCAACGACATATCATCTGCATCCATAATCGCAATATATTTTCCGCAACTATGACGGATCGCCCGATTCCTTGTTTCATGCGCTCCCATATTTTTTTCATTTATCAGAAATTTTACCCGCGCATCTTTCTCCACATACTCCCATATTATCCCCTCAAGTTCTTTATTTTCTGGATTATCCAAAACAATAATAAGTTCAAAATTTCTGTAAGTCTGATTCAATATGGATTCAATAGCCCTGCGTATATATAAATTTTTTTCTTTATATGCTGCCATCACAACAGAAACCAACTCTTTTTCAGACATCATCCTTCTCCTTTTTTTAATTTACTTTTCTCCAATTCCCTCACCCTCTTCTCAAGCACCGCATTCCCCTGCGCCAAATCTTTAATCCGCTCCGTCTGCTTAGAAACAATCGCCGTCAGTGACATGGCAATCACAAGGATAAAAAAAATCGCAAAAACAAACAGCCCATACATCGGGGTTTCAATCCCCACCGCCTTCACAAATGCATCAAGAAGTCCCGGAAATAGAACCAAAATCCCCATCACAATCCCTGAAAACAACCAGAGCAGCGTATATTTCAGGGAAAGCATCTTTTTCTTCATAAAATGCAGGATTAACAGGAAATAAACCACCACAACCAGACCAAGCACAATTCTTAAATAAATTGTCATTTATCTTTTTCTTCCCCTCCTTTTTCTCCCCGTAATCCGGCAAACCACAATCGCAATGGAAACTTTGACCATGTAATATACCGACCGCTTTAAATTAATGGAACTAACCCCATTTTCCCTCTCCCGCATTACCACAGGCACCTCCTGTATCTTAGCACCATCCAGGCTTGCTGTAACAATGGCCTCCGGCTCCGGGTAATCGGAGGGGTAATCCTCCGCATAAAACTTTATGTACCTTTGGTTCACCGCCCGGAAACCACTGGTCACATCCTTTACCCTTGCCCCGCAAAACACACGGATTAACGCGCTTAAAAATTTGATCCCCGCCCTCCGGCCAGCAGAGGACTGAAACCCCTCGCCGGAAAGGAACCTTGAGCCAATCACGATATCGGCCTTCCCCTCTAAGATGGGCTGGATTACTTTTTCAATGTAAGCCGGGTCATGCTGCCCATCCCCATCATGCTGAACCGCGATATCGTAACCATGCTCTAACGCATATTTATACCCGGTCTGTACACCCCCGCCAATGCCGAGGTTGATCGGGAGGGAGAGAAAATTATATTGATTCTGTCTGCATATTGCCTCCGTATCATCCTTGGAAGAATCATTGATGATTACATAATCATACTGCGGGAAATTCCCCGCCAGGTTGTCCACCACATTTTTAATGTTTTCCGCCTCGTTGTAGGCGGGGATAATTATTAGTACTTTCACAGATTTATACCTTTCCCTACATATCTCCTGTTTTTTGCTTCAACCAAGACATTAATTATAAATAATTTTATATATATATACATTACTTTGTTTATAAATTAATTCCAAATCTATCGCCATGGAATCTTCAT
>CAMWUU010000416.1 GCA_947177515.1 uncultured Lachnospiraceae bacterium | reverse complement strand
GTATTGGAGTATGATCATATAAAAAAATTGACTTATGGAGCAAAAGGTGTTGGTTCTCATGGAGATGGGACAGTACAGTTTTTGGCAAAGGATGAAAGGGCACAGACAGAACTGATTTATTATATGAAAAGGAAGTGGGGGATGCAGGCCTATAAATTTACAATAAAGCCGCAGAGAAAAGTTAGAAAGGCCATTATTCCGGTAGCAGGTTTTGGAACAAGGGTTTTCCCGGCATCTAGAAAAATCAAGAAGGAATTTTTTCCAGTAGTGGAAGGAGATTTGATAAAGCCAGCTATTCTGGTACTTTTAGAAGAATTGGATAGGGCAGGAATTGAGAAAATCTGTTTGGTGATTGGTGAGGAAGAAAAGGCATTTTATGATGAATATTTTTCAGTACCATTACCACCGGATCATTACCAAAAGTTGACTGGAAAGATGCAAGAATATGAAGATTATATTATGCGTTTAAATCAAAAGTTGCATTTTGTAATACAACAGGAAAGGAAGGGGCTTGGACATGCGGTGTGGCAGTGCAATGAATTTGCAAATGGTCAGCCTGTACTCCTTATTCTAGGGGACACCATATATCAGTCGAATACGGAGGTATCCTGTGTAGAGCAGCTTCTGGATGCTTATGAAAAAACAGATAGGTTAACTATAGGGTTGGCGGAGGTTCCAATTGAGCAGGTGGGAAGATATGGAATTCTTGCAGGGAAATGGGAGGACTCTGATGAGAGGCTAATGGAGGTAGGGAAAATACTGGAAAAACCGTCGCCGGAAGTGGCAAAGGAAAATCTTGGGGTATTAATGAAGGATGGAACTAGCAAGTATTATATGGTTTTTGGAAATTATGTCCTTACACCGGAGGTTTTTTGCAAATTGGGTGAGAATATTGCCCAGAAAAGGATGACGGGGGGAGAGTACCAACTAACAGATGCGCTAGAAGCAGTAAGAAAAGATAAGGGGATGATTGGATACCGGATCGATGGAAGAGCTTATGATATCGGAAATCCAGAAGCTTATCGAAGAACAGTTGCCCAATTTGCATTGCTTAAAGGTGAGCAGTAATGAAAAGATTGATTCAATTCCTAAATTTATACGGGAAAGTTGATCAGAGAAAAAATATAGTGTGGAATATGATTGCCAATTTTCTCTCAGCTTTACAGACATTTATATTTTTATTGTTCGTAACACGGGTATCTGGAGCGGAGAGTGCTGGTATGTTCTCCTTTGCATTGGCAGTGGCAGCTTTAGAAACAGTGGCATTATATGGTATAAGTGATTTCCAGGCTACGGATGTTGGGGAAAAGTATAAAACTGGTCATTATTTTTGGTTGCGTGTTTTGGTTAGTGTCGGAATTTTTGTGGTCAGTTTGCTCTATCTTATGATGGGAAATTATACCAGAGAGAAAATCTGTATTGTCCTCTTGCTTGTTTTTGTACGAGCTATGGATTCCGTTGATAACGTTTTTAACACGATGTTTTTACAGCAGGGCAGATTGGAATGTGGAGCTAAAATTTCAACCGTCCGAATGCTATTTTCTTATTGTTGCTTTGTCGTAGCAATCCTGATAACAAAAAATCTGTTATGTACATGCATAATTTTGGCGATTGCCTATTTTTTGTTTTTACCTGTGGAATTCTGGATAATTGCTCCTGTTTTGAGGGAAGGTGGATGGAAACCAGAAAGAAGGTTGTTAGATCTGGCGGGGGAATGTTTCCCATTATTTATAAGTAGTTTTGCATTGATTTATATATGCAACCTTCCAAAGTACTCTATTGACTATTGTCTAACAGAAGAGAAGCAAGGTTACTTTGCAATTCTTTTTTTGCCAGTAAATGTGATTAACTTATTGAGTTCTTTTTTGCTTAGACCGATCTTGGCAGAACTTTCTGGTGCATGGCAATACAGAAATTACAAAAACTTTCGGAGAATGGTTCAGAAACAAGTAATCTGGATTTGTGTTGTAACTTTGTTTGTGCTAGTTTTGGGTAAACAAGTTGGCCTTCCCCTTTTGTCCCTGATTTACGGAGTGGATTTAACTAGTTACTGGAAAGAATTTTTGGTTCTTTTATTAGCAGGGGGATTAAATGCGCTAACCCAGTCCTTGACTTCGGTAATTACTGCGATGCGTTATGCAAAGGAACTTTTGTTGTTTTATATTTTTGGGGGAGTAACAGGAACAGTTTTTTCATTTTTTCTTACTAGAATGTATGGAATAATGGGTGCTTCTGCCCTATATGCTGTTATGCAGTTTATGCTGTTTGTCTGTTTCTTAGTATTTATTAGAAAAATAATAAAAAAGAAAGAAGAGGTTTGTTATGATCAGGCTTAATTTGATGGGAGGGTTAGGAAATCAGATGTTCCAATATGCATTTGCAAGGGCGTTGTCAGAACAATTTCATGATGAAACAATAGAGATTAATCCTTATTTTTCAAAGTATTGTAATTTATGGGTATCAAGAAATTTTCGGATGACAAATAATTCACTGAAGCATTTCCGATTAAATGAGAATGTTAGGGAGGCAAAGAAGGGAAGTGGGATGTGGTATGGGCTGATTCAGTGCGCTGGATATGTGTTTTCTTCCTCTTCCTTAACAAAAAGAGTACCTTCAAAGGAAAGTTTTGAGCGCAGGGCAAAAAAAGGTGTTTATCAGGCTTTTGCATCGGATTATTATCAGATTCCGGAGTCTAGCAGTAAAAACAAGTATGTAACGGGATATTTTGCAAATGAAAGGTACTTTAAAAATATTAAACCGATTCTTCTTAAGGAATTTCAGGTGCGAACGGAACCAAGTGCTCAAAATAAAGAAAAAATAAAAGAACTGGAAGCCTGTAATTCGGTATGTGTACATATCCGTCGGGGAGACTATACTTCACCTAAATATTCAATATTTCATATTTGTAATGAGCAGTATTATCAGCATGGCATGGATTATATAGAACAGCGGGTAGAGAAGCCTGTATTTTATATTTTTTCAAATAATAATACGGAGATTGAATGGATTAAAAAACATTATCATTTCAAGCAGGAGGTGAAGTATATTGATCTAAATAATCCAGACTATGAAGAGTTAAGGCTAATGTATCATTGCAGGCATTTTGTCATATCGAACAGTACGTTTAGTTGGTGGGCATCTTACTTGTCAGAGAATGTGGGGGGGGGCAGAAT
>CAMWUU010000415.1 GCA_947177515.1 uncultured Lachnospiraceae bacterium | reverse complement strand
GTGGGAAGCTTCTGACATTTATCATCGTCCTGGTGATCCTACTGTTGTGGGTCATAACCTTTGCCTTTTTGATAAAGATGGATGTCGGGAATCTGGGTACCAGCCTGCGGCCGATGCTAAAGGATGTCCCGGTGCTGAAATACCTTCTGCCGTCCGTATCGGCGGAACAGGAGGCGTGGGAGGAAAATTATCCCTACACCACCATGGAGGAGGCGGTGGAACGGATTAAGGAACTAGAGGCACAGCTTGATGCGATGACAGTTTCTAACACCGATTATTCCAAGTTAATTGCTGAATTGCAGGCGGAGAATGCGCGGCTGAAAGTTTTTGAGGATGATCAGCTTGAGTTTGCCAAGCGGGTGGAAGAGTTTGACCGGAATGTTGTTTTCAATGAGAAAGCGCCGGAGCTCGAAGAGTACCGCAAGTTTTATGAGGAGATTAACCCAACGACGGCGGAGGAGATTTACCGCCAGGTACTTGAACTATTACAGTATGACGAAATGATCCAGGAGGAGGCAAGACGGCTTGCAAATATGAAGCCGGGTAATGCGGCAGCCATACTAGAGGAAATGAATGCTAGTATCGATCTGGTGGCGCAGTACCTGCTCTGTATGAAGACGGCGGAAAGTGCAGCGATCCTTGAGAAGATGGATACCCTGTATGCGGCGCATGTTATGCAGGTAATTGCGGATATCAATGAAGAGAAGATGAATTCGATCAGACAAAGGCTGAACCAGTAATATGGTTGGAACCGGGAAAGCAGTATGTTTAGGCACCCGTTTTCAATATAGAAGAAGGCCGAAAGGCCGGGATTTATCACAAGCATAGGAAAGGAGGGATCGGATGACCACATCAGGAGTACAGGTGGCCGGGATCCGCACGGCAGGAGTGGCGGGCGGGGCACGCGCAGGCAACCGCGCGGCCGGGAACGGTTCATTTGCCGATTTAATGTCCGTGGGCAGTTCCGCAAAAAAGGAAGCGCCCACATCGGCACCAAAGCCTAGCCAGGATGTTTCGCGTCGCCCGCAGTCGGCAGAAAGCCCGACGGGGATAACAAAGGATGGGCAGTCGGCAGTACAGGACAAAAAAGAGGATCCAAAGCTTTCGGGGCAGGGAATGGTAAAGGAAGACGGCAAAGAAGGTGTTAAAACGGATGGTTTGCAGGATGGCCAGAATTCCGAAGACACTGCACTTTCACAGCCGGATGGGGAAGCGGGGCTTGATACGGAGTTTGCAAAAAGCCTGAAACTTTTCCGTGAGGCAGCAAGGACGCTTGAAGCGTTAAAACTGGGCGAGTTAAAGCAGGAAATCATGGATTCCATGCAGATTGACGAGGAGGATCTTGAGCAACTTTTAGAGCAGCTTGGCACCAACATGCAGGGGCTTTTGCAGCCACAGATGCTGCAGCAGCTTGTTGTTGCGGTGGAATGCAAGGGTGACCCGATGGGACTTTTGACCAGTGAAACGGCAATGAATGACCTTAAGATGCTTCTTGCGAAAGCGGAGGAGATCCGGACGGAGCTGCTTGAGAACCAGGAAATTCCACAGATGCCAAAACAGGAAGGGGAGCAGATGGATTTCCTGCAGGTTCTTTCGGAGCGCTTTAACCAGGATAAGGAAGATTTGGTAAAGTCTGACGGGGATGGTGCGGATCTAACAAAGGGGAGGATGGCACTGCAAAAGGATGCAGGGTTTACTTTCGAGGCTGTAAGGGAAAGCGGGGAAGCCGCCGGGACAGAGGAAGCGCCTGCGGATGGAAAAAGTTCCGAAAGTGGTGCCAAGACCGAAAAGGGCACGATGGCACAGCAGTTCCTAAATCTTGTTGCGGACGCAGCCGGGATGGAGGAAGTCGAGTTTAGCCAGTTGACAAGGAGTGAACAGGTTCGGGCGGTTGCGGAGCAGATTCTTGAGAAAGTGCGGGTGGTTTTAAGCGATACGCAGACTTCGATGGAGATTTCGCTTACACCGGAAAGCCTTGGGCGCGTAACGTTAAACCTTGTTTCAAGGCATGGGGCGCTGACTGCACATTTTACGGCGCAGAATGAAATTGCAAAAGAAGCGATTGAGAGCCAGATGGTGGTTTTGCGCGAGAACTTAGAAAGCCAGGGACTAAAGGTTGAGGCGATTGAGGTGACGGTTTCCAATTTCGATTTCACGAAAAACGGAGGTGCATCATCGGATGGCAGCAGCCAGGGCGGCCAGCAGCGCAATCGGCGGGGCATCCGTTTTGATGAGGGAGTGGGTGCTGAGGGCGCGGCAGGAATGTCGGAAGCCGAACAGATTACGGCCGATCTGATGGAGAGGAGCGGCAACCAGGTGAATTACACGGCATAGCAGGAAGGAGGAAATAATATGGCAGAATTGGTTGGAAAAGTAGTAAATGGCGTTTTGCAGGATGCGAACAATGCAATAACGACTACAAAAAAGGATACAAAAGGCACATCGGAACTTGGCAAGGACGCGTTTTTGCAGTTGCTTGTGTGCCAGATCCAGAACCAGGATCCGTTAAACCCGCAGGATGACACGCAGTTTGTGGCACAGCTTGCGACATTCTCGCAGCTTGAACAGATGCAGAACCTGAATGCGACTTATGAAAAGTCACAGGCCTTCTCACTGATTGGCAAGGATGTTATTGTTAATACGGAGGATTCGACAGGCAAGGAAACGCAGGTGGCGGGTAAGGTACAGTATGTCAATGCATCCGGTTCGAATGTGCAGATTTATGTTAACGGGCAGCTTTACGATATTGACGATTTGTATGCGGTAATGGATGAAAGTTATGTAAAATCCATCTGTTCCCCATCGATTGACAAGAGTTACAAATTTACATATGATGCGGAGAAGCCTACAGCGGGTGTTGTTGAGGTAAACCTTGGCGAAGATGAATATGCAGCGGATGAAGTGGCTCTCGTAATCAACAAGAAACTAATCGACCCGGCAAACTTTAAGTTAGATGGCAATAAGCTGACAATTTTTGGAAGTGCATTTGCAGACCTGCCGAATGGTTCCTACGCGGTAGCGGTAGTCTTTAATGATAACGACTATACCACGGTAGAGGATAAGATTTCTGTGCAGGTGGTTAATTCCAAAGTGACTGTGGACGAAGAACAGAAGCCGGATGATAGCACACAGGAAACGGAAAGCGGCACGGATAAGACAGAGTAGGCAGGAAACC
>CAMWUU010000414.1 GCA_947177515.1 uncultured Lachnospiraceae bacterium | reverse complement strand
GGATAAAAGCGGGGGGCTGGAGCCTTTCGGGGCGGTGCAGGATGCGGGGCGTGTTTGCAGGGAACTTGGCATCCCGCATTATGTAGTGGATTTCAGCCAGGAATTTGAGAGGGATGTGGTCGGATATTTTGTCCGGGAATACGCGGGGGGACGGACACCGAACCCCTGCATTGCCTGTAACCGCCATGTAAAATGGGAAGCGTTACTGCACAGTGCTTGTGGATATGGTGCGGACTATGTTGCGACCGGGCACTATGCGCGTGTGGCCCACTTAGCTAATGGACGATATGCACTGCGCGTTTCCGCTACGGCAGCGAAGGATCAGACCTATGCCCTGTATAAGCTGACACAGGAGCAGCTTTCGCGCACAAAGATGCCAGTGGGGGAGTACACGAAGGATGAAATCCGCCATATGGCGCGCCGCGCGGGGCTTCCTACGGCGGACAAGCAGGACAGCCAGGAAATTTGTTTTGTACAGGATGGCAATTATGCGGGCTTTATTGAACGTTATTTAGGCAAAAGCTTCCCGCCCGGGAATTTTGTGGATAGCCGGGGGAATGTGATGGGTCAGCATAGGGGGATTATCCATTATACGGTCGGGCAGAGGAAGGGGCTGGGGCTTTCTTTAAAGGAGCCAGCGTTTGTGCTTAGTATCCGCCCGCAGGAAAATGAGGTGGTGCTGGGTTTTGGCAGGGAGATTTTTGCAAAGGGCGCACTTGCCGGACAAATCAATTATGTTGGTCAGGATCGGATCAGGGATGGCATGGTCGTAACAGCTAAGATACGCTACAACCACAAAGGGGCACCCGCAAGACTTTACCAGCGGGGGGATACCCTGTACTGCGAGTTTTTAGAGGAGCAGCGTGCCGTTACGCCGGGGCAGGCACTGGTACTCTATGATGGGGAGTATGTAATTTGCGGTGGGACAATCCTGCGAGGCGTAGGTACGGATAACGGGAAAGAATATATGCAACTGTGGGAAGAAGGGGCATTAGTGTCAAAAGCGGATGCTACCTGCCGGGAAGGAGGCTGTGGATGAGCGCGGGGATTCCGGCAAAAAAAAGGTTTTGGTTGGCGGCATTTCTGCTTTTGTTTGCCGGAGGATGTGGTTTTTCTACAGGAAAGCAGGAGTATAAGGATGGGGTAGCTGCTTATGAAAGGGGGGCATACCGGGAGGCGGCAGGATACTTTGCGGAGGCGATTGAGGAAAACGAAGATATTGCGGAATATTATCTGTATTATGGATTTACTTTAATATAAATTGGCTCCTATGATGCGGCGGTATAATATTTTTCGAAGGTGATTTTGCCAAAGGATTTTACGTCGGTACAGGAAAATAACAAAAGGGCGTACCGCGGCATGGGTATTGCTTATTATCTTGCGGGCAATGAGGAGGAAGCACTGGAAAATTTTTATGCGGCGCTTCAGGTTCCGCTGCTTGATGAGATGGATGGGGATATCCGCAGTTATCTATTACAGGTCAATGCCTCGCTGCTTGAGCGCTACCGGACGGATGGGGAGTTGGAGCGGGCAAGGCAAATGTGTGATGAACTGCTTGCCTCCTACGGGGAAACGGCGGATATTTTCCGGATGCGGGCTGATTTGTGGATGGAGGAAGAAAATTATGCGGCAGCACTTGAGGATTTTGATGCGGCGATAGCGGCAGGGGATTCGCGGATGAGCACGCTCCTTGGGAAAATGATGGCGCTAAAGGCATTGGGGCGTGAAGACGAGGTTCGTCTGGTTTCGTCAAAAATCGCTGCGATGGAGCCGGGCAATGACGAGGAGGCTTTTGCTGGGGCGCTTGCTGCTTATTCCATCGGGGACTATGATACTGCGAAACCCCTGCTGGAACGACTGGCTCTTAGTGGTATGCTGCGCGCGAATTATTATCTGGCACAGATTGGCATTATGCAAAAGAATTATCCCCAGGCTGTCAGGTACCTGCGCGCGCTGGAGGATGCCGGCGCACAGGATGCTGAACTTTATTACCAGATGGCAGTGTGCCTGGTAGAAGAAGGGCAGTATGCCGAGGCGGAGAAATATTATGGGAAGCTTTCGGAACTCAATGATCAGTCTTATGCGCGAAGGCAGGAAAAACTCTATATTGTGCTGCTGGAAAAGCAGGGGCGCTATGTGCAGGCTCTTGAGCGGATGGAGAAATACAGGGAGGATTATATTACGCCGCAGGACGGGGAATATGAAGAAGCGCAGAAGGAATATGAGTTCTTAAAGCGCATCCAGAGTGAGTAAAAATTGGAGGAAATATGGCAGAGTTATATGAATTAGGACAGGAAAGGGAGAAGGTGATCTTAGTCGGTGTTAAGGAGCAGGAAGACGACGATGCCGAAAAATCCCTTCTGGAATTAAAAGAATTGGCAAGGACAGCGCAGGCGGACACACTTGCAACCTTTATCCAGAACCGCGAAAGTGCGCACCCTGGCACTTATATTGGCAAGGGGAAAATAGAGGAGGTGGCGGATGCGGTACGGGAACTTGGTGCGGACGGGATTATTTGTGATGATGAGCTTTCCCCGGCGCAGATGAAAAATCTTGAGGCAGCACTTGGCTGTAAGGTGATGGATCGAACCATGCTGATCCTTGATATTTTTGCGCAGCATGCGGTAACGCGCGAGGGGAAAATCCAGGTGGAACTCGCTCAGCTAAAGTATCGGCAGACAAGGCTGATTGGTATGCGGGATGCGCTTTCAAGGCTTGGCGGTGGGATTGGGACCAGGGGACCTGGCGAAAAGAAACTTGAGGTGGACAGGCGTTTGATTAAGAACCGGATCGCACAGTTAAACAGGGAACTTTCAGAGGTGAAAAAAAACCGCGAGGTAGCTCGCAGCCTGCGAAGCAAAAGTCCCATTCCAGTAGCAGCGATTGTTGGCTACACCAATGCGGGTAAATCGACACTTTTAAATTATTTGACCGGTGCGGGCGTGCTTTCGGAAGATATGCTCTTTGCCACGCTTGACCCTACAACAAGGAACTTAAAGCTTGCAGGGGGAGAAGAGATCCTGCTTACGGATACCGTTGGTTTTATCCGGAAGCTGCCCCACCATCTGGTGGATGCATTTGGCTCCACGCTTGAGGAGGCGAAATATAGCGACCTGATTTTTCATGTGGTGGATGCTTCGGAAGAGGAAGATGAAACGCAGAAGCATTAGGTTTATGAAACG
>CAMWUU010000413.1 GCA_947177515.1 uncultured Lachnospiraceae bacterium | reverse complement strand
GCAAAATAGAGCGAAAAATCAGTGTTTAGGAGAGCGTTAAATATGAAAAATTCTTTAAAAAATAATTATTTTGCGGTTTTTACAGTAAAAGATAATAAGGTTTCTGGAATAGATTTGCAAAGAAAATCTATATTGAGCCACTTATCATGCCAGAACCCCAAAGGGCTCTGGCAAAGAAGAAATGGGTATTAAGAGGCCTAAGGTATCCGGATGCCCCGTTGTCAAAAATTAGATGAGAAAAATTGTATTATAGCATAAAATGATCAGGCTATGGTCTTGCCATCATCCCATCATCCTCATATTTTCTCTTGAGTGCTTCTAATTCTTCGTCCGCATCCATAATCTTCACCGATCCAAGTTCATGGTGGATACCGTTCTTTTCTAGGAAACGATAGGCGAGCATAAAGGAGGTGTCATCAAAATTTGTCATAAATTTATTATTAATATCCCGGATATCCCAGGAAGGAGTATTGTAGGCCGAAAGGTCAGTATATTGGAAAACCTGCCTGAATGAGTCGAGGCATATCTGTTTTTGCTGTTGCATATCCGGCGAAACGGTCTGTGTATTAAATACGCGCAGATAAACACAGAGCCAGCCATTTTGGCCGGAGGCAAACCATTGGTGTACCGTTGCGTATTCCTGTGTCATTGAGTGCAGGAACAACTCCCAGTCCGTAGAAACATAGGAGGCATCCACCATGGTCTGGATCTGGTTTTCCGTCAGGTTTAAATCATATTTTTTGTTAAACTTTTCTATGATACGGATGCGTTTGCCCACTGCATCCGGAAGTTGTGAGGTTCGTGGCATGGCGTTGTTGCGCTCGCGCCTGGTGGTGTAGGAAGTGTAGTCCGGTGTATCCGGTGCTTCCTTTTTCGGGAGGATGGCGCGCAGGATTTTATATATTATGTAAATTGGCAGGGCACCAATCAAAAAAGCAATCAAAAGCGGCCAAAAGATCCAGAAGGAAGAGGACGCAATCGATAGCAGAATCAGGATAATAATAACCGGTATAAGTTTGCTTTTGTTTTTCTTGACTTTTTTGTAGGATTTTGGCTGGTTTCTTCCGACAAAAACATACCACAACACAAATAAAACAATAATACTTCCCATAAATACCCTCTTTCTGCGCATGTCTGCACTATATTAGCTTAGCACGGGAGCGGGGATTTGTAAAGCGGCGGGGCGAAAGTTTTTTAAGAAACTTGATTTTGGAAAATAATGTAAAATATTTCGCCCGCTTTTCCTAAAATTTCTACCGCCCGAGAACCATACAGCTTACGGATGGGACAATAACTGTTTCGCCTTTCATTTCCCCAAAAGGTTCGCAGCCGGCAAGTTCCGCGTCCACATAGACCAACCAGGTTCCATTTGGAATATAAAACTGTACCGCATGACGATTCGGGTTTAGAAGCACACAGATTTCTTTTAATGCATCACCGCCCGCGTGCCCCAAAAGCAGGTATCCCACCGTATTTTCCGGTACATCGGGAAGGAAGGACAGGTGTTTTGCAATCTCTGCGGCCAGGCGTAAACGGAATGCAGGATGCGCTTTGCGCAGGGAAATCAGCCCGCGGTAATATTCGTATACCTGATGGTATTTTGTTAGTTCCTTCCATTTTAAGGAATTAACGAGATCCGAAGAACGGTAACTGTTCCCGTCAAAACCGGAACCGTCCGCTGCAGGTTTTGAGCGCAGGAATTCTTCCCCCGCCTGGAAGAACGGGATGCCCTGTGCGGTTAGATAGATTGCGGCAGCAAGTTTGTTCATACGGATGTGCAGGGCTTTGGTGCCCGATGGGAAGGAAGAGGCAAGTTTATCCCAAAGTGTTAAGTTGTCGTGGGCAGAAACATAATTGATACATTGTGTGGGAGCGGCTGCCCAAAAGGTGTTTGCTGAGCGGACATTGGTAAGGTCAACTTGCGGGTGTGGGCAGCAGCCGCAGATACCAAAGCGGATATCCTCGCACAGATTTTTCTTCCCGGTGACAAAACCTTTCCCGCGCAGGTCAAAAACGCCGCCCTTAATAGCATCGCGCAGGTTGTCGTTGAAGGCGGCAACCCCCGGGATACGGGCAATATTGGCTTTTGTGGCGCGCATTTCCTCCTTGAGCGGGCTCTCCCCGCCCGTCCAGCCTTCCCCGTACATCAGAAGTTGTGGGTTGATCTCGTCAAGACGTGCACGGATGGCGCGCATGGTATCAATATCATGAAGACCCATCAGGTCAAAGCGGAAACCATCAATATGGTATTCTTTTGCCCAGTATGCAACGGAATCCACCAAAAACGAGCGCATCATCGAATGTTCGGAGGCGGTTTCATTGCCGCAGGCGGAACCATTGGCGAAGCTGCCGTCCTGTTTTATGCGGTAGTAGTAGTAAGGGACAAGGCGGTTGAAGGGGGAGTCCTTACTGGATGCGGTGTGGTTGTATACCACATCCATAATAACGCCGAGTCCCGCTTGATGCAATGCCTGAATCATTTTTTTCATTTCCAGGATGCGCACGGTTCCATTATCAGGGTCTGTGCTGTAGGAGCCTTCCGGGATATTATAATTGGCTGGGTCATATCCCCAGTTAAAATCCGGCGCAGTTTCGTCAACAGAAGAGAAATCAAAGCAGGGCAGCAGGTGGACATGGGTCACGCCAAGTTCGCGGATATGGTCGAGTCCGGTTGCAAACCCATCCGGGTTGTGTGTGCCATGTTCAGCTAGACCGGTAAAGAGTCCTTTGTTTTGGATGCCGGAAGAAACATCCATGGAGAGGTCGCGGATATGCAGTTCATAGAGAATGGCATCGGTTGGGGAGGTCAGCAGAGGACCCCGATCCTCCTTCCAGCCATCCGGGTTTGTAAGGGAAAGATCTACCACCATTGAGAGGACACCGTTTGCCGAGCAAGCACGCGCGTAAGGATCCGTGGTTTCCTGTGTCTTCCCGTCTATGGTTACGAGATAGAGATAATAAGTTCCATGCAGCGATTCCTTTGTACGGTAAACCCAGACACCATGGGGATGTTTTTTTAACGGGATGCGTCTTGCAGGGGTGGAGGATGGGTGCCCGTTGTCCTTGGCCGAATAAAGGCACAGGGTAATATCCTGTGCCTGGGGTGACCAGACAAGAAAACTAGTTCCATCCCCCGTACAGGTAGCACCGAGGTCGGTACCTGTATAGGTAAATTCCTGTCGGAACGCTTCGGATTGATAAAG
>CAMWUU010000412.1 GCA_947177515.1 uncultured Lachnospiraceae bacterium | reverse complement strand
GTACAGGGACGGGAATTATCGCATACCTTGCCTGTGCGATCATTATGCCGGACTAGATTATCTACTTTTTGGGCGACAGGAAAAAACTGCCGCCCTTTTTTCTTGACAAATGCGGTTTTAGTTGATAGAATACTTAAAGGCACTGCTTCGCTAAAGTGTGCAGTTCGGATGCAGAAAGGAGTTACCACGATGAGAAAAATGGTTTTATCGATTTTGGTTGACAATACCGCAGGTGTTTTAAGCCGGGTATCCGGCCTGTTTTCGCGCCGCGGTTACAATATTACAAGCCTTACCGTGGGTGAAACGGAGAACCCGAAGATTTCCCGTATGACAGTTGTCGTCGAAGGGGAGGAGCAGATTCTTGAACAGATTTATAAGCAGGTGGAGAAACTCGAGGATGTTGTGGAAATCACACATCTTCTGCCGGGGGATTCTGTCTGCCGGGAATTGGTATTGGTTAAAGTGAAAGCTGCTATGGAACAGCGCCAGCAGGTGATCTCCGTTGCGGATATCTTCCGCGCGAAGATTGTTGATGTGGCGAAAGAATCCCTGATGATTGAGCTGACCGGGAACCAGGCGAAGATAGACGCATTCATTAAACTTCTGGACGGTTTTGAAATCCTTTCTTTTGTCCGCACAGGACTGACAGGACTTACCAGGGGATCCGGGGATATCGCGGATTATATCGAGGACTGAGAAGATTTTTTGTATGACCACCTCTTTGCATAAAAGACGGATGGAAATAAATGGATTTTTATGTAAAATTAAGGAAATTCATATTAGCCGGACGGTGCTTTTATGAAACAGGTTGATTATAAAATAAAGGGATATTATATTATCAGGAGGACAAAAAAATGGCAAAGATATTTTATCAGCAGGATTGCAACCTTTCCCTTTTGGATGGGAAGACCGTAGCAATCATTGGATATGGCAGTCAGGGACATGCCCATGCACTGAACTTAAAGGAATCAGGCGTACATGTTATTATCGGTCTTTATGAGGGCAGCAAATCCTGGGCGAAGGCAGAGAAGGCAGGCTTTGAGGTTTACACAGCGGCTGAGGCGGCAAAGAAGGCAGATATCATTATGATCCTGATCAACGACGAGAAACAGGCAAAAATGTATAAAGAGTCGATTGAGCCGAACCTTGAGGCTGGCAATATGCTGATGTTCGCCCATGGTTTTGCAATCCACTTTGGACAGATTGTACCGCCGAAGGATGTTGACGTTACGATGATTGCACCTAAGGGACCGGGGCATACCGTAAGAAGCGAGTACCAGGCAGGTAAGGGTGTTCCATGCCTTGTGGCGGTGGAGCAGGATGCAACCGGCAGGGCGCAGGAATTAGCGCTTGCCTATGCGCTTGGTATTGGCGGCGCAAGGGCGGGTGTATTGGAAACCACATTCCGCACCGAAACCGAAACAGACCTTTTTGGTGAGCAGGCTGTGCTTTGTGGCGGTGTCTGTGCGCTGATGCAGGCAGGCTTTGAAACCCTTGTTGAGGCGGGGTACGATGAGAGGAACGCATATTTTGAGTGTATCCATGAGATGAAGCTTATCGTTGACTTAATCTATCAGAGCGGTTTTGCAGGAATGCGCTATTCGATTTCGAACACAGCGGAGTATGGCGATTATATTACGGGACCGAAGTTAATTACCGAGGAAACAAAGAAGACAATGAAGCAGATTTTAAAGAATATCCAGGACGGTTCGTTTGCGAAGGAGTTCCTGCTTGATATGTCGGATGCAGGCGGACAGGCTCATTTCCGCGCGATGAGAAAGCTTGCAGCAGAACATCCATCGGAGAAAGTGGGTGAGGAGATCCGCAAGCTGTATAGCTGGAACAAAGAGGAGGATAAGCTAATAAACAATTAAGCTTGTTTAAAAGAGGATCCAAAAGCCTGACCGGATGATGGCAGCGGGAAATAAGGGGGATCAGCATTGGTTTGATATGGTGCAGATCCCCTTTTTTGTGATTATGGAAAAAAGCCTGCTAAAGGCAGAGTAGTACTGTTAACAGGGAGCATTAAGTCCTTACTAAGGGCAGCAGGACAGACCGAAAGAAGTCCCTTGCTGAAAGTAAAAAATTGCTAAGGGCAGTGGAACTTGCAGGTGGTGGGAAAACAGTCCGTTTTATTATGGTTACAAATTAGAGGCTTGACAAAACAGTTTACATAATGTAAACTATTTATGGAAAGACAAGTATTTATAGATTTGGAGGGGCTATATGGCGGAATATAAACTGGCAGAAATTGAGAAGCGTTTTGCTGAGATTATCTGGAAAAATGAACCCTTATCTTCGGGGGAACTGGTAAAATTATGCGGGAAAGAATTAAACTGGAAGAAATCGACGACTTACACGATCCTCCGCCGTCTTTGTGATAGGGGGCTGTTTTTGAATGAGAGCGGAAGGGTGACTTCACTGGTTTCAAAGGAGGAATTTTTTGCAAGGCAGAGCGAGAAATTTGTTCAGGATACTTTTCAGGGATCGCTGCCGCAATTCCTGCTTGCTTTTGTGCGACGCAAAAAACTGTCAGAAAAAGAGGTTCAGGAGTTGATTCAGATTATTAATGAAGGACGTGCAGAAGAGTAAAACCATTGGGGGGTGCCTATATGGGAGTCTATGTATTGCTGCCGGTTATTGCCGGGATGGGGGCAACCGCAGGGCTTGCTGTGATCGCCGTGCTGATTGGTCGGTGTTTGTTAAAAAAGGGACCAAAATTATTTTGTTATCTTTTATGGAGTGTGGTGCTGTTTAGGCTGCTTTGCCCAGTGTCCGTGCCATCCGCAGTTTCCGTATTGCGCCTATTTGAATTTGGACGGGTGCGGACGGCTTCTTATTTGACTGCGGTTTCTAATGGGTTAAAGGTGCAGGGGAATTTGCAGCCGCCCGCGGGTAAGGTATCGCAGGAAAACAAGGGAAGGAGTGGGGCAGAGTATTTTTTAATGGGTGATTTTATGGTGGGAGGTGCCAGTGATTTATGGCTTGCCTGGAATGGCAGGTTTGGCATGGAACATCCTGCGCAGGAAGAGATTGCGGGGGCAGCAGATGGATTGGATATCCTGCCACCTGCGCCGCCCATGCTGTTTATGGAGGTGGGAGTGCCCAAAGAAGGAGCACAGGAAAAAACGGATACAGGAAAATTTTACATAGAAAACGCTTATATTACGGGGAAAACAGCAGGGTCGTCTACCGTACCAGGAT
>CAMWUU010000411.1 GCA_947177515.1 uncultured Lachnospiraceae bacterium | reverse complement strand
GGAATAGATCCGGCTTGCGCAGTTTTGCATAGGCTGCCGCCTCCCCCATCCTCCCCAGATCCGGGAAGGTTTCAAACCAGAGTGCGTCCACGCCCTCCTCCAAAAACAAATCAACCAGTGTGCGGTACTCCTCGCCCACATCCACATTCTCCCCATTTTCCAAAATTTCCTTAAGCGGTCCGATATCCCCCGCCAGGAAACATTTCCTCCCTGTTTCCTCTGTATATGCTGAAATTTCTGCCTTTGCAATCCGGCACGCAGCGCGCACAATCTCTTCCTGCCCTGTTATGTCCACGCCAAGCGCCTGTCTGCTTGCTGCAAAAGTATTGGTGCGCAGCAGCATTGCCCCGGCTCTTAAATAGGCGCGGTGGATGCCCGCGACCACTTCCGGTTCCCTGATATTCGCCCATTCCGAAACCAGGCTCTCCTGCTTTTTTATTTCTGCATAGTATGTCCCCATTGCACCATCTGTCAAAAGAAGGTGCGACTGTAAATATTCCCCGATACCCATAATGAATTTTCCTTTTCAAGTCTGTGTTAGTGCTGCTGTAATTTTCATCCGGTTCCAAACGGCAGTTTCTATCCAATTTCCCTCCTGATAAACCACCTATTTTGTCACGCAGTTTCTTTTCTGCCCGGATAGATATGCTTCTATGTTTTTTGCCACCTCATCCACACAGCGCTGCCTCGCCTCAACAGTTGCCCAGCCAATATGCGGCGTGATAATTAAACGCGTTGAATCCTGTATGGCAAGAAGGGGGGAATTTGCTGCCATTGGTTCCGCAGAAAGCACGTCAAGCCCCACGCCGCCTATGCTCCCGTTTAACAACACCCGCGCAAGGGCTTGCTCATCGACAATCGGACCGCGCCCAAGGTTTAAGAGTATGGCATCTTTCTTCATCCAAGATAACTCCAGTTCCCCCACAAAATTCCTGGTGGTATCGTTTAGCGGGGCATGGATGGAAATAATATCCGATTCCCTAAACAGGGTTTCCCGATCCACGCGCCGGTACTCTGCGTCATTATGTGTACCACTTGTTGAATAATAGACCACATCACAGCCGAAAGCTTTTGCAATCCCCGCCACTCTCCTGCCTATATTGCCAAGCCCGACAATCCCGAATCGTTTCCCGGCCAACTCGTTAAAATGCACATCAAACTTACTGAAAATATCACATTTCACATACTCACCCGACTTAACATAACGGTCATAAAAATACAGTTTTTCATACAGATAAAAAAGCAGGGCAAAGGTATGCTGTGCTACCGAATCCGTCGAATAATTGCTGACATTTGTAACCCGAATCCCACGCCCTGTTACATATGGGAAATCTACATTATTCGTTCCGGTCGCTGTCAGGCAGATTAACCTAAGCCGGCTGCATTCCTCAAGCAGTTCCCGGTTTAACAAAATTTTATTAACAATAATAATATCCGCCTCCCGAATACGCGCGGCATTCTCCCCCGGCACGGATTTCCCGTATACAACAACTTCCCCAAATGCATCAAAGGCACTCAGATCGACATCTTTTCCCAGCGTGTCCGCCTCCATAAAAACGATTTTCATAAAAGTCCCCCCTGCAAATCCATATCCATGCCCAGCCTAAAACAGCCTTACAAGTTCCATAATATCCCCAATCCGGTAGTCCGGGTTTTTGCAGTTCCCAAAACCATACTGCGCAAAAACAAACGGCACACCCGCCTTATGCGCTGCCTCCTCATCCGGCAGCGTGTCCCCGATATAAACCGCCTTTGAGAGCGGCAGGTGGTTCCTTTCACAGATCAAACGGATATTGTCCGCCTTTAAAAGCCCCGTATCGCCCGGGCAGGTAAAATCATCAACCAGCTCCCAGAGTCCGTGCGCTGTAAGCATGGATTCAATATATCCACTGCGGCAGTTGCTGACAATAAAGATCCGGTATTTCTCCCGCAGTTTTTTTAATGCGCCTGCTACATCACCAATCAGCGAGGCCACACCCTTTTCCAAAATCGGGCATTGCACCCGCACACATTCTTCCATTACGCGGATGGCTGTTTGTTCTGTAACAGATACAAACAGCTTCTTCGCAATCTCTTCAAGAGGCAGCCCATACAGATTTTTGAGTTTTTCCGCGGTAATGCTATCTTTAATTTCCGGATACTTTGAAGCAACATCGCCCCAGATCTTTGCAGCAGCCTTTGTTGTGTCCCAGAGCGTCCCATCCACATCAAAAATCAGGGCTTGTATTGGTTCCACTCCCAGTTCTTTTAACCGGATCAGTGCTTCCTCCTTCGAGGTAAACAAAATCGTGTGGATTCCAAATTTTTCCGCCCCCTGTAGGTTGCGTACAAGGTCATCTATAAACACACATTCCTCCGGTACCAGGTTATAGCGCCGAAGCAGTTCCTCATATATTTCCGGCTCCGGTTTTACCTTATGGATTTCATAAGAGATCACACCACCATCGGCAAGCGGGATAAATTCAAAATGACGGCGCGCATAGTCAAACAGGTCACCGGCATAGTTTGACAGAAGGTATACATGGTAACCCGCCGCTTTCAGGCTTCGTATCAGGGCAGCGGAATAATCATATTCCATTACAAGCTCTTTTCTGTCCGCAAAAAAAGTTTCCACTTCCTTTTCATAACCCGGTACCAGCGCCGCGCACATCTGCACGATTTCCTCCATTGGCAGCGCCCCCCGGTCCACTTCATCCCAATATGGTCCATGGACGGTAGCATCCACTATTTTCTGACGCACCTCTTTTTGGAAACGCCCGTTAATATAATCCTTCCAACGGAAATGAGCCAGGACATTCCCAATGTCAAAAATAATATTTTTTATCATAATTCTTCTCCCTTCGGTCTGTTTTTTCTATTATAATATACCACCCGTGTCTGTCAAGTGGAAAACGGAACGAACCTTAAGGAACATCCTTGATTTGGGCGGGAATCGCCAATATTTATTTCTTTTGCGTATTCCATCTTGTCATCGGCCCGAAAACTAGCTATAATATCCCTATATGGTTCCTACCTGTGGACGGCAATACCACCACTGCTTTTCCTGATCAGGATTTTAGGAATTTTTTCCAAATACAAACCCAGAATGGAGGCTTTCTTTATGGAAACAATCGCAAGTTTTACTGTGGATCATCTTCGCCTTTTGCCAGGCATTTATGTTTCCCGCCGGGACGTTGGCGGCAGCGAAACGGTTACCACATTTGATATC
>CAMWUU010000410.1 GCA_947177515.1 uncultured Lachnospiraceae bacterium | reverse complement strand
TCTTGATTGATATAGAGGCTTTTCTTTGTGTATAAAAATTTATTAACAAGAAAGGAAAGGTGGTTTAATGAAAACAAAATTACGAAAACGGGCGGAAAGTTTATTGCTTGCCTTGCTCATGGGACTGTCAAGTTTCACTCCTTTTATACCGCAGATAATCTTGTAGGTTTACAATACATGTGTTACATCGGGATTATAATAACTTCCCTATGCGTCCTTTGGGATGGAAGTTTCCTGCGCAGGTACTCAAGGATTATCTGCAGTCCGTGTAACAAATGATTGACAAACCTACATATTGTATGCCAACGCATACAATGCAAAGATTCCTTAAAAGGCTCACCCTGTCACAATCGAGGATTTGCATGTTATTATCCGCGGGGAGTTTTGCTGTAAAAAAACTCCCTATGGATAAAGTATATAATAGGCAAGGTAATTCGTTTCTGGAAATATACAAATGCTCTTTACGAATATTGGACAAGAATCCGGCAGGATGATGATCTAGCGGGTTCTTGTCTGTTATTGTAAGCTTTATGAGAATAAGTTTGAATTTTTATGCTGGCTTGCAGTTCCCCGTTTTTATTTTTCGCGGGAGAAGTTGTAGAACTCGCGGATGCGATCCATACGTGCCCCCATATTGACAAGCAGTGCGTCCGCAAGTACCAGGGCAGCCATGGCTTCTACAACAACAACCGCGCGCGGGACGATGACCGGGTCATGTCTTCCCTTTATCTGTACCGAAACGGGGCTTCCATCGCGCCGGATGGTCTGCTGTTCTTTGAAAATAGAAGGGGTCGGCTTGATGGCGGCGCGCAGTATGATATCAGAGCCGTCGCTGATCCCGCCTAAAATACCGCCTGCATGGTTGGTCGCCTTGACTGCATGTCCATTTTTTACGCCAAGGATGGCATCGTTGTTTTTTGAGCCGGTTGCCGTCGCGCAGGAAAAACCAGCTCCGATTTCAACACCCTTTACGGCTCCGATCGAAAAAATTGCCTTGGCAAGATTGGCATCGAGCTTTTCAAAGACCGGGTCGCCAATGCCAGAGGGCATTCCGGAGATAATGCACTCAATAATGCCGCCCGCAGAATCAAACTCTTTCATTGTGCCTTGCAGATATTCTTCCGCCTGGTCAGAAGCCTCCTTCCCCGGCATAAAAAGCGGACTCGCGTCGCGCTCTGTTATAAGGGTGGTGAGGGAAGAAGGGGATGCCTGTATAGGACCGATTGATTTTGTGTAGGCAGTGACCGTAATGCCAAGTTCTTTTAGGAAGGCACCAGCAAGTGCGCCCGCCGCCACGCGCCCGATCGTTTCCCTTCCGGAGGAGCGCCCGCCGCCCCGGTAGTCGCGGAAACCATATTTGGCATCATAAGTAAAGTCGGCATGTCCGGGACGGTAATAGCCCGCGATTTCGGAATAGTCGGCGGAGCGCTGTGTTTCGTTGTAGACCGCCATTAAGATGGATGTGCCGGTGGTGTGGCCTTCAAACAGGCCAGAGCGGATAACGACGTTATCGTTTTCCTTGCGCGGTGTGGAGTAGCGGGTCTGTCCTGGTTTTCGCCGGTTAAGGTATGCCTGTACCTGTTCTAGGCTAAGTGGGATCCCCGCAGGGCAGCCGTCAACAACCACACCGATGCCATCCCCGTGGGATTCGCCCCAGGTTGTAATCTTAAATATAGTTCCAAAGCTTGAACCTGCCATAATAATATATATCCTTTCTGTATTGTTATGATTTGTAAATATTTTACATTTAAGAACGACTTCCCAAAAAGGTTCCCTGTAAGAAGCTTCCTTTTTCCGAAATAGAACGCCCTGGTAAAAAGGACATATTAAAAAAGCCTGATAAGGGAAATTCGTTCTTATTATATTCTGCATAATCCGGAAAAAAAGTCAAGGATTTTTCAGTATAAAATCGGGAGGGGAGGATTATTACAGGGGAAAGCAGCGACCCCGTAAAAAAGAAAAAAGGGGAGATAAGCTCCCCTTTTTTCTTTTTGGATTAGCAGCAGCCGCCACAGCCACAACCGCAACCGCAGTTGTTGTTGTTCATGCTGATGCCGTTTCCGCAGCCACCGCCGCAGAACAGAAGCAGAAGGATGATCCAGGTGCAGGAATCGCAGCCGCTGCCCCCGAAACCGATCCCGTTCCCACAACCGCAGTTATTGCCGCCGCAGAACAAAAGCAAAAGGATGATCCATACGCAACTGTTGTTGCCCCCGAATCCTACACTGTTCCCGCAGCCGCAGCCATTCCCGCAGCCATTGCTCTCGCAGCCGCACCCACAGTTAGTAGCCGATAAATCACTCATTTTGATACCTCCAAAAGGATTTTACAGTGTATCATATGTGCGTGGGCTTGCCTTATTTCCAACAAATTGCAAAAAAATATTTTGGACAACATAAAAGGGATATCGCGAAGTTTTCCTATAGGAAGGGAATGCACATCTTTTTGATCCCCGAATAAAATAATACAGAATTTGCGTTTATCGGCTGATCGTAAAAGGGTTCAGCCTTCGGCTAAATGCTGGGTTTGTCCCTGTTTGGCTGGTCAGGAGGCGGGATGGAACGTGCGGGCAGACTGGTACATGCCGGGATGGCATATACCGCAGGGTATACCGGACGGGGGATAACAGCCGCTGTAATAGATACTGGGATCGGGGCGCATCCGGATATATCGGGAGAGCGTCTTCTTTACTTCCGTGATTTTGTGAACCGCAGGGGGGCACCCTATGACGATTCCGGGCATGGGACACATGTCTGCGGGATCCTTGCGGGCAGCGGCAGACTGGCAAATGGAAAGTGGCGCGGGATTGCGCCAGAATGTTCCCTGGTGGTCTTAAAAGCCCTAGATCAAAGAGGGGATGGGGAAGCGGCGGATGTAATGGCAGCGCTGAAATGGGTGCTAGAACGCGGAAAGGAATATGATATCCGCATCGTTAATCTTTCGTTCGGGGCGAGTTGTGAGGAAAAGGATGAAGATTATAAAAAATTACTTTTTTTGGTAGAACAGGTCTGGGATGCCGGAATCTGTGTGGTCGGGGCGGCGGGAAATCTGGGACCTGGGAAGAATTCGGTTACACTTCCGGGGTGCAGCAGCCGGATTATCACGGTCGGCGCGTCGGAACCGGGAATGTTTGCGAACCGTTATTCCGGCAGGGGACCGGGGCGGGACGGCAGCAGGAAGCCGGATTTGGTTGCCCCGGCGGGCAGTATCCGCAG
>CAMWUU010000409.1 GCA_947177515.1 uncultured Lachnospiraceae bacterium | reverse complement strand
CTGTATATTTTGCCAGAAACTGCTTATCATAATCTGTAATTTCTTTCTGGTACTCAACACGGTTAAGCACCTCTGCTAAGCTTGTAGCGCCTAGGAGCAATTCAAAGATACTCCCCTCGCCATTTTCATACATGTACTGAATCCGGCGTTTCATTGCCTCATACTGCTGCGCCTCCGTTTCCTGCGCCAAGGAAAGATTAATTTTTGTCTGTTCAAGTTCTTTCTCCCCTGCCAGTATATCCGCATCAAGCCCTTCGATCTCGTCATTTAACTGCATAATCTGTAAGTCAAGCTCTGCAATATAATCAAGCAGATCCGCTTTTTTCTGCTCATTTTCCCGGATCTGTGCCGCAACCGCCTGTTTTTTGCGCTCTAGTTCCTCCTTGCGCTTGTTGGCCTCCGCCAGCTTTTCCTCGTAACTTTTTTCAAACTGCAGCAGCTTGCCCGTCGCGCTTCCCATCAAAAGACGGTTTGTGAGCGCAGCGGCATTTACCTGCACATTCCCCGGAGGAAAAACCGCACCGACAAAAAGCACGCCGCCAAGCAAAAATACTGCTGCTTTCCATTTTTTCCGATTCATCTGATCCCCCATTCTTTTCCTGTCTTATTTATAATATAATATATTTATTAATTTCAATGCAGTTTTTTAAGCTGTTTTTTCAGGGTCACCCAGGTTCCAAGCGCCCCAATACCAATGCCAATTGCAAGGGAAAGCGGAACCAGTGTAGCAAAAACCTGCCCGGAATCAATCAGCATCGTCCCCTGCCCGAGCACACTGACCAGCCTCTCTGTAATATATCCAGAAATCCTGCGATATATCACATTTAAAAGCACCAGGGGGATCGCAGCACCGATTGCACCCAGCAAAATACCCTCCACAAAAAAAGGTGCCTCAATAAAAAAGTCCGTCGCGCCAATCAGTTTCATAATCGAGATCTCCTGGGCGCGGATCGATACACCGGTTGAGATGGTCGTACTGATCAAAAAAACCGCAACCGCTGCTAAGATCGCAATAATCACTGTTGTTATAATACTGACCGCCCGGTTAATGCCACTTAACATATCTGCTAGTTCCTTGGAATCATTGACTAGGCGCACCTGCGGAATTGACCCGATATAACGGACCAGTGCGTCCTGGGCGGACACATCACTTGTATGCACCTCAAGGGAAGCCGAATTCTCAAGCGGGTTATCCTCACCAAAGCTCTTTACCTGCTCCTCGCTCAAGCTGGTTTCCTGGTACCGCTTCCAGGCTTCCTCCGCAGAAATATAATTCACATATGCCACTTCCGAGCGTCTTTCGATCTCCTCGCGTATCTGCGCAATGCGCGCGGTATCCGTACCCTCCTCAAAAAAAACGGTTACCCCGACATTGGTTTCGGCACCCCGGATCGCATACTGGAGGTTTTGCAGGAGAAAATAAAAAATCCCGAACAAAAACAGGCACGCCGCCATTGTCCCGATGGATGCAAGGGAAAACATGCGGTTGCGCCGCAGGTTCTTGCCGCCCTGTCCGATACTATATACTACTGTACTTATTCTTGGCATATGCATACCCACCTTTTTGATCGCTGACAATTATCCCGTTTTTCACTGTTATCACGCGTTTTTGCATCTCATCGACAATCTCCCGGTTATGGGTTACAACAACGACCGTTGTACCGCGCCGGTTAATATCCTCAAGAAGCCGCATAATTTCCCAGGAATTTCTCGGATCCAAATTCCCGGTCGGCTCATCCGCAAGCAGGATAACCGGGTTATTCACCAACGCCCTGGCTAGGGCGACGCGCTGCTGCTCCCCGCCGGAAAGTTCCTTTGGCATCGCCTTGGCCTTCTCCGAAAGCCCGACGAGCGCCAACATCCTCGGGGTCTGCCGCCGCACTTCGCGCGCCGGTGCCTCAATCACACGCTGCGCGAAGGCAACATTTTCAAATACCGTCCGGTCGGGCAGGAGCCTGAAATCCTGGAAGACAATCCCAAGTTTCCTTCGGAATTTTGCCACCTGCCAGCTCCTTAACTTTTCAAGCAGTTTCCCCGCCACATAGACGCGCCCGGAAGTCGGTTTGATTTCCCTAAGCATCAACTTAATCAGGGTCGATTTGCCGGAACCGCTGTTTCCGACAATAAATACAAATTCCCCCTTGCGTATTTCTATATTTACATTCTTTAAGGCTGGTATCCCGCTCTGGTACTCCTTTGATACATTCTCAAAAAGGATAACCGGCACGTCGATGTCCTTTAACTGGCTCTCCAAATCGTAACGTTTGCCCAATTTTTTCTTCCTTTCCTCTACCAGGTATGCCAAACCTCAATGCCCCGCCGGCAAAAATGCAGGAAATGCCAATGCCGGAAGGCATCCTTCCCATCCCCCTTCCGGCATCAGCATCTTCTCCTAAAATTCCTGGTTTTCCATATATTTCATATACTTTACTACCATTAATGCGATCTTGAAGGTGATGGCATCGTCAAAAACGCGCAGGTCAAGGTCCGTGCTCTTTTGCAGTTTATCCAGCCGGTACACTAAGGTATTGCGGTGGATGTAGAGCTGCCTTGAGGTTTCCGACACATTCAGGCTGTTCTCAAAAAATTTATTGATTGTCGTCAGCGTTTCCTCATCGAAATCATCCGGCGACTTCCCGTCAAAAATCTCACGGATAAACATCTTGCAAAGCGGCATCGGGAGCTGGTAAATCAGACGGCCAATCCCTAAGTTACTGTATGCGACTACATTGCGCCCACTGTAAAAGATCTTGCCGACATCAAGCGCCATCTTCGCCTCCTTGTAGGAGCGCGAAACATCCTTTATCTCGTTGATAATCGTGCCGAATGCCACATGCGCCTTTGTCATTGCCTCGGTATTTAACATATCGAGGATAACCTTTGCCGTCCTGGTCATATCATCGTAGGTTTCATTCGGCTTAAGTTCCTTTACAAGAATAATATTTTTCTCATCCACCGCCGTGATAAAGTCCTTGGTCTTGCCGGAAAAAAGGCTGCGCACGGTTTCTAGTGCGTTCGTGTCCTTCTCATTCTTTGTTTCGATAATAAAGACCACCCGCCGCACATCGGTTTCGATATGCAGCTTTTTCGCGCGATTGTAAATATCTACCAAAAGCAGGTTGTCAAGCAGGAGGTTCTTGATGAAATTATCCTTGTCATAGCGCTCTTTGTAAGCCACTAACAGATTTTGTATCTGAAAAGCCGCAAGCTTGCCAATCATATACAC
>CAMWUU010000408.1 GCA_947177515.1 uncultured Lachnospiraceae bacterium | reverse complement strand
TTTACTCTATAACAGGAATTTCACCTGTCTAATCAGATTAACAGTTAAGTAAGTTTCCTTACTCCGCTAACTTGTTTCTGTTTCCAGAGTGTTTCGTTAGCGAACAAGTCGCACATCCATTTTCAAAAGCCCCAACTCTTCTAGCGTCGTCATCGTAAACTGCGTTGTAATCGTATCATCTGAAGAGCGTGAAAGCGGCACATAATCATCCGCCGGTGCATTACTGATCAGGACTCCCGCCGCGTGCATGGAACTATGGCGCGCTAGTCCTTCTAAGCGTTTTGACATATCCACAAGATATTTGACCTGCTCATCTGAACGGTACGCAGAAGACAGATCCGGATTCATCATAAGTGCCTTATCAAGTGTGATATTCAACTCATTCGGCACCATCTTCGCAATGGCATCGCACTGGGCATACGGCATGTCAAGCGCCCGTCCGACATCGCGCAGCACACCCCTGGCCGCCATGGTACCAAATGTAACAATCTGGACGACACGATCTTTTCCATATTTTTCCACAACATAGTCTATGACTTCCTGCCTGCGTTCATAACAAAAATCGATATCAATATCGGGCATGGTCAGACGCTCCGGATTCAGGAAGCGTTCAAAAAGCAGATTATATTTGATCGGGTCTATATTTGTAATCCCAAGACAGTAGGCAACAATGCTGCCCGCGCCGCTGCCGCGCCCGGGTCCAACCGCGATACCATTTTCCTTCGCGTAGCGGATAAAATCCCACACAATCAGGAAATAATCCACAAAGCCCATGTCGTTTATCACATTCATTTCGTATTCTAGGCGTTCCTTTAGTTCCTCCGCCTGGCCATAACGCTGTGTAAGTCCCTGTCTGCAAAGTTTTTGCATATATTCCCATGCTGTATAACCCGCTGGCACATCAAATTTTGGCAGTTTGTAATGTCCAAATTCAATTTCCACTTCACAGCGCCCTGCGATTTTATGTGTGTTTTCAATTGCTTCCGGCGCATATGGGAACAGCGCTTTCATCTCCTCTTCAGATTTCAGGTAAAACTGCCCGCCTTCATAGCGCATACGGTTTTCATCCGTTACTTTCTTCTGTGTCTGGATACACAAAAGAATATCGTGCGCTTTCCAGTCCTCCGCAAGCACATAGTGTATATCGTTTGTGGCAACTAACTCAAGCCCTGTTTCCTTATGCATACGCAACAGCCCCTGATTAACGATTTTCTGTTCCGGGACGCCGTGGTCCTGCAGTTCAAGATAAAAATGATCTTTCCCAAAAATTTCGGACAGGGTGAGTGCCGCTTTTTTTGCCTCCTCATAAAAACCTCTGCGAAGCAAGCTTGGCACTTCCCCCGCCAGACAAGCTGAGAGGGCTATCACGCCCTCATGGTACTCCCTAAGCAGCTCATGATCCACGCGCGGCTTATAGTAAAAACCCTCCGTGAATCCCCTGGAAACAATTTTCATCAGGTTGGAATATCCTTGGTTATTCTCGGCGAGAAGCACAAGATGGTGGTAGCGCTCATCCGTTGCTCCCCCCTCCTTGTCAAAGCGGGATAAAGGCGCAGTATAAACCTCACAACCTAAAATGGGCCGGATTCCCACTTCCTTGCAGGCACGGTAAAAATCTATCACGCCATACATAACACCGTGGTCCGTGATCGCTATACTATCCATGCCAAGTTCCTTCGCGCGCGCCACCAGTTCCCGGATGCGCCCAAGACCGTCGAGCAGGCTGAATTCCGTATGTACATGTAAATGTGTGAATGCCATGGGTACCTCCTGTTATTGCTTTTGCCCTTTGACTTCTTTTCTTATTTTTTTGGTACTTTCCCGGGATTTTTTGTCCGACTTTTTGGGTGCGGTAAGCACAAAACTTGTATCGATTAGGTCAAGCACCATATCCTTCCCCACCGTTTTGTCAAGCAGCACTGAAATCCATTTTGTCTTGTTCATATGGTAGGCTGGAAGAAAACCATCCATCCCACGCAGCAGTAAAGCCATATCCGAACCGCATTTCACATTGAGGATATCCGTTTCTCCTTCCCCAGAAAGTCCCAGGCGGGCACGCTCCACTTTCATAATTAGCGCATACCATTTCCGGTTATCGCCATGACGCAATACAGCAGCATCCGGCGAACTCTCCCAGAGATATTCCGCCTCCGAATGATATTTCTCTTTTGCGTAAGCAAGGATTTCTCCCCGCAAGCTTTTTTCTTTCATAAAACGAAATTCCCCTTTGCTCATATCCCCGCCACAAATAATAAATAAAACGTTTACTGCCCCTGAAAAGTGGGCAGTCATTGCATCCCTTCTTCCTCCCCGCCCTTTTCACACCTCAGTCCCCTTAATACTTCCTTCCGATCCGGTGCTATGCGGCAGCTCTCACATGCTTTCTGGATCGTTTTATTCTGTGTCCATGCGGGCAGGTACTTCTCTTCAAGATACGGCAGCGTTTCCTCATAATGCTTTGCAAGCGCCGTTGCAAAATACCAGGCAACCATCATATTCACATAATATTCCTGCGATTCCACCGCCGCAACAAACGCTAGGTATTCTGGCCTGAAATGTTCACCCAGGTAATAGCGCATCAGCATCCCGATCCCAAAGCGCACTGTATAGGTTTTCCCCGATGCCATCCACTCTTTGATTTTTGGCAACAACTCTTCCGTATGTTTTGCAAAGACCTTTGGTGCCCACATGTCACAAGTCGACCAATTATCAATATAAGGAAGGAAACGCTCCACTTCCCGCAGGCATTCCCCATAATCCTTTATCTGTTCCACCACAAAAGTATGCACATTATTCTCATCGTAATAGCGGTGCGGGAGCTCGTTTAAGAATTCCCCTACCAGCGAATGCGCCGCAATCTTTTTTGCGTATTTACGCAATTCCGGTACACGCACGCCAATAATGGTTTCCTTGTCCACATTTGGAATCAGCTTCGCATGAAAATCACGGTAAGCCTCATCCCGCATCTGAAATAAATGTGCCCTGATTTCATCCGTAAAGTGATACATAATTCCCTTCTTTCCGCCGCCCCTGCGGCTCTGTCCAGTTTTTTTCTCCCATGTTGCGGTTCCCTTTGCAGCCTTTTTGTATTCCTTTACGTACCGGTAGCCATCTTTTTATGCTCCGCTTAACTGACGGCTATATGGCAGGACTTACACAAAACAAACTTTACCCATTCCCGGAATATATAAAAAGTGCCAGATATTTATAATTATTCACATATATAC
>CAMWUU010000407.1 GCA_947177515.1 uncultured Lachnospiraceae bacterium | reverse complement strand
ATGTACTGGCAAAATGCACAGCCATTTTCGGCTTTTTCAAGGATTTCCTCCCATGCATCCTGAATGCTGTCAAATGGCATGATCTCCCGCAATTCCGGTGTTAACATATCCATTCGCAGTGCCCCTAAAACCCCCGCAGCGCTTCCTAAGGAGATTGCCTGATGAAGCATAGCATAAGCTGCCGCCTCGTTTTTTTCAAACGGGTGGTATTCCCAGCTATAACAGGAACCAGAAAAACAACGGGAGAGAAAATAGCAGGCATCCCCATCCCCGTCCTTTGCCGCAAGCAATAATGCGTCCGCTGCTGCTTTTGCCCTGTCATTATCACAACAATAGTAGAGATCCTCTATAGCTTTATCCACTACATCATTAAAATATTTTTCCATGTTTCTTTTTATCCTTTCTCATTTCTTTTTCCATCTGGGGGGTAATGCTTTCTATCTGGGAAGTTACATCGGTCCAGCCACTCACTCCTTCAAAAAAGCCGTGATCCAGATAACCTGTCAGCCAGAAATTCACCTGTGTTACAGTACCCTCTTTTGCCAGGAACCGGGTGTCCCCTTTCCCGGTGTTATTGGTGCACCAGATTACCATCAGGTCATTTGAAACGCCGGGAAACAGATTCACTGACTGCGTTCCCCACTCAAGGACTGCCTTCTGGTATTTTCCTCTATGTATGCCTTCCATGGTCAATTCTATATCCCTGGCAGAGAAAAATTTATGTTCATTATGCCAGTTCTCCCCCCAAATGACCAGAAGCTGATGCCAATATGCTATTTGTTCTTTCTGATCAGCTAGAAGTTGATGCCAGAAAGGTTGTAAACTTTCCTGTGGGATATCGGTTCCGTCTGGGCAGATGTCGGCTTCGTACAACCCAGTATCATCTTTATTTGTGCTGGCAGTTCCTTCGTCCTGCGGAACTTTTGTTTCCCAATTTTCCCATCCAGAAAAATCGGGGGTGCCTGCTAACAACTGTTTCAGCCATTCCACTGCCATATCCGGGTCGGTGCTTTTTTCATATATGCGGTATCCGTCCTTTGGCATTTCAAAAAATGCTGTCAAAATAATATTGCGATGACGACATAAAATTTGTTTTAGCATACCATGTTCTTCAGTAGAAAGAGGTGATAATATCTGGATAGCAAATTGTTTGGGATCTTCACTTTCTGCAAGAATGCCTATCTGTTCCTGCAAAACTTCTAGCGTAACCAGGGAAGTCTTGTTTCCAGAAGTATCCGTAAGAATAAACTGGTTCGTTACTGTCTGCTTCGGCTTTTTATCCGGTTTTACCAGATCACGCACGCCATCCCATATTCCCAATAAACCAAAGCCCGCCATAGCGATTCCCATCAGGAGCCGGATTATCCCAATCCCCTCCTTTATTTCGGTAAGACCGATAGCTATCAAGCCAAAACCAAGAAATGCCCCATAGCTTCCCAAGATCAGAGGGGGCAGGCGAAGCCGTTTTCCTGTTCTGTTATTTTTTCCCATAATCTGCTCCCTTATATAGTTTCTGTATTGTTTTTTCACAGTTTCTAATTCTGCCATAATCTACAGCATATTTCCAGATGACAGCTTTAAACAATGTTTATTACATTCTGAGCCGCATATTTATCCCATAATGCAGAAAGCGGATATTTTTGGTTTTCCATCCCGGTCATATCTATCCCATCATAATAAAAGCCCGACCACTGCTTTGCTTTATCTGTAAAACCACTTCGTTCCAAACTCTTAAAATTATGGTAAAACCGGTAATCTTCATGTGAAAGTTTATACAGTTTTGTAAGACCATCCTCCGCAGAAAACTTTGAGATAAAGCCGTGGCACATAACGCCGTTATCCCAGCGGCAATATCCGAGCACGAAAAGATTACCCTTCCCATCATATTCGATAAACTGCGGTTCCGTATCCTTATTATCCGCCAAAAACATATTAACCCGTGAAAAATCTGAAGTATCATATATGGAAATTGCACTGTTATAAGAATTCTTCTGACGTTCGATATTATAAAAATAGGCACTATCAATGGAAAATGTGCAGCCATCATCTTGGCTGCCATCCACGTCAGAATAGCAGATTTTATGTTTTAGGCTTAATGTATCCAGTGAATAAACAACAAAGTATGATGTAGTCGATTTTATCAGCAAAGTATTTCCATCCGGGGAAAAGATGGGATAGTAAGCATATTTTAGACCTTTGAATCTGGCAAGTTCTACATGGCTTGCATCATATACATAGACTGTTCCGCCGGTGCACCCAACCGAGTATTTACCATTTGTAATATAACCCCAAAATTTGCGCATTTTTGATCCTCCTTATGAACAATTCAAACTTTTATTACAGAAGTCCCCCATTTTTGTTAAAATCCTGCCCTGATTACTGTGGTTTTTGTTATAGAGTGTACTTTCTGTGTGGATTATAAGAATATTATAACATAAAATAATCTTTGAGGGAATGTTTTACTTGGTTTTGTTCTGTTAAAATATAATTAAGGTTGTTGAGCAGGTTATTATGTTTCTGAATGGATGATGGGAAGTGATATCCTCCCCCCACCTAAAGAGGTAGGCGATTCCTTTTGCAAATGGAGAACTGTCGGTTTTCGTTCGATAGCACCCATGTGTTAAGTACAAATATGCTAAGTATAAGTGAGCTAATCCCGTATGTACTACGGTTTTATCTATGTATTGGTTATGCGGTTACAGGTCGCAAACCTTCGTTTCTGATATTTATTGCGGCATTTATATCCCTGTCCTAGTGTGCTGCGCTTAGGATAATCCCACGCGCGGATATAAATACAATATTTTGTGGACCTGTATTTAGAGATGGTTGTTCCTTACGAAATACGGTATCTGGTTAAGTA
Source organism: uncultured Lachnospiraceae bacterium (assembly GCA_947177515.1). Lineage (GTDB taxonomy): Bacteria > Bacillota > Clostridia > Lachnospirales > Lachnospiraceae > RGIG4057. The sequence goes on along the minus strand of CAMWUU010000407.1, from coordinate 381 downwards.
TCCAGATTTAGGATATTGTATTGTATCAGAATAGAGAAAAATACCCATATATATAGAAGGAAAATATTTTTTGAAAAAATTCAAAAAAGGTATTGACAGGACAACTTTTTTTTGATACACTAATTCATGCACTGACGGGAAAGGATTTCCAGTGCAGAGAAAATCAATACCTTGGTAGCGAATTTTCAGGTGAGGAGAAATACTCAAGAGGCTGAAGAGGCGCCCCTGCTAAGGGTGTAGGTCGGGTGACCGGCGCGAGGGTTCAAATCCCTCTTTCTCCGTTCTTTTCTGCAGAAAAGTTGATGTCAAAAAAACTTGAAAAAAGTTAAAAAAAGGTATTGACAAAGCAGAAAAGATTTGGTAAGATGTTCAAGTCGTCGC
>CAMWUU010000406.1 GCA_947177515.1 uncultured Lachnospiraceae bacterium | reverse complement strand
TGACAAATGTTTTTCAATTAATCAAGAAAACCTACCTTTTCTTCATTATGTTTTGTGGTTACACTATTTCTTTCCACCTGCCGTTCCAATGTATTTGCGGTGGAACATGCAAAGCGCACGGATCAGTTGATCCTTTGCAGTAAAAGGGGGCATGGCACCATATATTTATCAAAAATATTGGCGGGGGTCTGCTTTGCGGTGCTGTATTCTTTCATTGCTTCGGTTATGGCCTTCCTTCCTTGCCTTATAATCTATGGAACCAAAGGATTTGATGCGGCATTCCAGTTGATCTATCCTAAATATTCCTTTCCGGTTACAGCGGGGGAAGCATCGTTTATTATGCATGGGATTTTTGTAATTGCATCCGTTTTATTTGCGGTATTGATCATGGTTTTATCGGAGGTGACGCGCAGTAGGATGGCAGCCCTTTCCATTACTGCCATATATATTGTTCTGGCAATAATATTTTCAGTTCCCAATAAGTATCGTATTTTGTCACAGATCTGGGACTGGCTTCCGGGATCCTTTGCCGACCCCAAAAATATTTTTGATCTGCGCATGATTGCCGTTTTCGGGAAATTATTTCTTTCGTGGCAGGCGGTTCCGGTGATCTACCTGATTGCGGCAGTGGGGATTGCCGTGGCGGGAATTCCGGTTTATCGCAGATATCAGGTTATGGGCAGGTAGGAAGAAGCAGTGTGGGATATCGGCGGATGGAAGTAAAATAAAAGTTGCAGGGTGTTTTTCCTTAATGGGGAGGCACCCTGCAACTTTTTTGTAAATAATCTTTTATAAAACATTTTTAATAAACTGTTTTTTCGTGAATATGCGCAAAAGACTTATTGGGATTTGTATTGTTTTTTCTTTTTTCTTCCCTTATAATGGAAAAAAAAGGGGATTAAAGAAAAAGACTGGTTTGTAAGGAATAACAGGCTGGATGGCAAAGTAACTTAAATTCATTCAAGATGAAATAAGGAATTTATTTAAGAAAGGAACGGTATTAGTATGAAATTACTCCATATTTCAGATCTTCATATCGGGAAGAGGGTAAATGGGTTTTCCATGCTGGAAGACCAGAAATATATCCTCCGGCAGATTCTTGCGGCGGCAAATAGCCAGCAGGCGGATGGTGTGATTATTGCGGGGGATCTTTATGATAAGCCCGTGCCGTCAGCGGAGGCGGTTCAGGTATTTGACTGGTTTTTAACGGAACTTGCAGACCGCGGGAAGGCCGTTTATGCAGTGAGTGGCAATCATGATTCGGCAGAGCGGATTGCTTTTGGGGCGCAGCTTATGGGGAGCAGGGGTGTGTTTTTATCACCGGTTTACCATGGCAAAATAAGTCCGTTAAAACTGGTGGATTCATATGGGGAATTGTATCTGTATTTGCTGCCTTTTATCAAACCGGCAACGGTGCGCCATGTACTAAGGGAAACCGTGGATGGGCAGGAGGAGTTTGTGGCATCGAATTATCACGATGCAGTAAAGCTTGCCGTTGCGCAAATGCAGGTGGATAAAAGCAGGCGCAATATCTTAGTTGCACACCAGTTTGTAACAGGTGCGGGAAGGTGTGACTCGGAGGAAATCGCGGTCGGTGGTCTAGACAATGTGGATGCGGAAGTTTTTGACGCGTTTGACTATGTGGCTCTGGGGCATATCCATAGCCCACAGTTTATAAAAAGGGAAACCCTGCGTTATTGCGGGACACCGTTAAAATATTCTTTTTCGGAAACGGATCAAGAAAAATCGATTACGGTGGTGACCTTAAAAGAAAAGGGGAATGTTGAAGTTTCCACCGTGCCGCTGATACCACTCCACGATATGCGAAAAATCCGTGGTACTTATCTGGAAGTGACCGCACGATCTTTTTATCAGGGGTTTGACACGGAGGATTATATACAGGTTACACTGACCGATGAGGAAGATATCCCGGATGCGCTGCAGAAGCTTCGCATTATTTATCCGAATCTGATGCATCTTTGCTATGATAATCGTCGGACAAAACAGAACCGTGTAATTGAGCGGGAAGAGGGGAGAGGAGAAAAGTCGGAGTTTGAATTATTTGCGGAATTATATGAATTGCAAAACAACCAGGCAATGAGTGGGATACAGATGGAGTTTGTTTTGCAGATGATTGAGGAATGTAAACAGGAAGTTTAGGACACATTGGCTTTAGACAATGGTAATTCACATGGGCAAAGGGGGAAGAAAAATGAAACCAGTGAAACTGATTTTAAGTGCTTTTGGACCGTATGCGGAAAAGACAGAAATTGATTTTGAAAAATTGGGCGGGGAGGGGCTGTATATGATTACCGGGGAAACCGGTGCGTGGAAAACAACGATATTTGATGCAATCTCCTTTGCCCTGTACGGCGAGGCAAGCGGCGGTATAAGGAAAGTGGATATGTTTCGCAGTAAATATGCAAGGGATGATATGCCGACACTGGTCGAATTTACATTTGATTATAGGGAGCAGCGTTATCTGGTACAGCGGAACCCGAAATATCTGCGTCCGAAAAAAAGGGGGGAGGGGCTGGTAGAACAGGGCGCGAATGCGGAACTTATTTATCCGGACGATAGGATGCCGGTAACTGGGGAAAAAGAGGTAACAAAGGCTATTACAGAACTGGTTGGTCTTGACAGGAAACAGTTCGCGCAGATTGTTATGATTGCGCAGGGGGATTTCCAGAAACTTTTGGTTGCTACTACGACGGAGCGTGCACAAATTTTCCGGCAGATTTTTAAAACAGGGATATATCAGATTTTACAGCAAAAACTTAGCGAAAAAGAAGCAGAACAGGAAAAGAAGTATGATGATTTAAAACGAAGCATCGAACAGTACATAGGAGGTATTGTATGTACGCAGAATACACCGACGGCGGAGAAAATGCGGCAGTTGTGTGAGAATAAAATGAAAGGCAGGGTGAAAGAGGGATTGGAATTGCTTGAACAGCTATGCCTTGAAGAGGAAAGTGCGCTGGATGGCTTAGAGAAACAAATGGATGAGTTGGATAAGAAAATGGATGAGGGGATCCGGATGATTGGAACTATCCAAAAAATCCGGCAGCAGCAACAGGAGCTTTTAGAAAACAGGAACCGGTTGGAACAGCTTGAGCCAAAGTTTGAGCGGGTTTTTAAAGATTATCAGAAGGCGGAGCAAAATGCGGCGCAGTGCGGCCAGATTGCTTTGGAGATTACCGGGCAGCAGGAAAAACTTGCCCGGTTTGATAAGCTGTTGCAGGCGCAGGA
>CAMWUU010000405.1 GCA_947177515.1 uncultured Lachnospiraceae bacterium | reverse complement strand
AAGAATTCCTGAAAAAGCAGCGCATTGTCAGTGCGAGGCTTAAGGAGCTTAGGACCGGACGGGGCAGCCGATACAACGGGCATGAGGCGGATACTACCCTGATGGAAGGGATTTTTGCAAGGGGGGATCGAAGGCGTGCAAAATCCATACTGGATGCTTACCGGGCGGGATGTTTCTATGATGCCTGGTCGGAATATTTTAAATTTGATGTCTGGATGGATATTTTTAAGAAAAACGGTGTGGATGTGGCGTTTTATACGACAAGGGAGAGGGAGCGGGATGAGAGATTCCCATGGGATTTTATTGATGCGGGGATTACAAAAGAATTCTTGTGGCGCGAGTATAAAAAGGGGATGGGGAAAGAAGTGACTCCAAATTGCCGGAAAGCCTGTGCCGGATGTGGGGCGAATGCGTTCCATGGTGGGGTCTGCTATGAAGAAAGGGAAAAATCCAAAGAAGAAAAGGATGGGATTGCGGACTCAGAAAATGAAAATGGGCAGGGAGGGGAAAAGATATGATTGTGCGGGTGAAATTTTCAAAGTACGGTTTTACAAAATTTATCGGGCATCTTGATGTGGTGCGGTATTTCCAGAAGGCCATACGCCGCTCGGGGCTTGCCGTTATGTATTCCGGGGGCTTTAGCCCGCACCAGCTTTTATATTTTGCTGCACCGCTCGGGCTTGGGCAGACAAGTGACGGGGAATATATGGATATGGAACTGATGCGGGAATATTCCTTAAAGGAGATTAAGGAGCGCCTGAATGCCTCGATGTCCGAGGGGTTTTTTGTCCAGTCCGTTACGCGCGTGCCGGACTGGCAGCCGGGAAAGAAAAAGGAGTCGTTAATGTCGCTTACGGCCTGCGCGGATTATATGGTTTCTGTTAAGGATGTAGAGGTGGATGGGAAGGATTACGCCGGATATTTTACAGGATTTAATGAAAAATTTGCGGAATTTATGCAGTGTCCGGAAATTATGGTGGAAAAGGAATCAAAAAAGAGTGTGAAGACCATGGATATCCGCCCACTCATTTTTTCGTGGGGATTTAAGCCGGAGGATATTTCGGGGGACTGGCAGGAGGGAATCCGCCACGCGGAAATTTATGAAAATGGGTTGCGTGTCTTTTTGAAACTCTCAAGCGGAAGTGTGGATAATTTAAAGCCAGAACTGGTGATGGAAAGCTTTTTAAAAGCATACGGGTTGCCGTACCGTGAGAGTGCGCTGCAATTCCATCGGATGGAACTCTACTGTGACCTGGGTCTTGCAGTAAGAGGCGGGGATATGGCAGCGGATGGGTACCTGCCTACTAGCGGGATGTTACCAAATGGCAGGAGATTGGTGCCGTTTGGTATGCTGCATACGGTAAAGGAGTGGGCGGATGGGATATAAATTACTGGTTACGCCATACCAGGATAAAATTATTTCGGCGCTTTATGACGGGAAGCGCATGGTGCAGGTTTCAGTGGATGAGAAACAAAAATCCCAAATTTGTCTAGGAGGGATTTATGTTGGGAAAGTAAATAATATTGTTGAGAATATTAATGCGGCCTTTGTGGAGCTGGCACCGGGGGTGACAGCATATCTCTCCCTTAGCGGTGCGGTGCAGCCGATCACGGCGAATGTGCATGCGGATGGGAAAATCCATGCGGGGGATGAACTGGTGGTCCAGGTGGAGCGCGAACCGGTCAAATCAAAACTCGCTTCCGTGACCTGTGCCATCAACCTAACAGGGAAATATGCGGTTTTGATCCACGGGAAAGAGGAAATTGGTATCTCATCAAAAATTATGGATCAGGAAACACGGGAAAAACTGCGGGAATTCTTTTTGCAGTATGCGGGACAGGGCTATGGTTTTATTATCCGCACAAACGCGGCATCCGCCTGTCAGGAGGAGATGCTGGAAGAAATTTACAGTTTGCAGGCGCGTTATCGAAAACTTTATGAAAATGGTGTGCACCGCACCCGATTTTCCGTATTGGAAGGATCACTTCCCGCCTATCTTTGTGGTCTGCGTGACCAGTACAGTAATTTGCTTGATGAAATTATTACAGATGAAGTCCCGTTGTATCAGGAAATGGAAGCTTATTTAAAGGAATATCAGCCAAAGGATCGTAATAAGCTTAAAATGTATTCGGACGAGTTGCCAATGAAGACACTTTACTCTTTTGAGCACCGTTTAAGGGAAGCGCTGCAAAAAAAAATCTGGCTGAAAAGCGGTGCAAGCCTTGTAGTTGAGCCGACGGAGGCGCTGACCGTGATCGATGTGAATACAGGAAAGGCGGTAAAGGGCAGGGGACGGGGGGAGGAGCATTTTTTAAAAATTAATCTTGAGGCGGCAAAAGAGATTGCATTCCAGATTAGGCTGCGGAACTTATCCGGTATTATCCTGGTTGATTTTATTGATATGGAAAAAGAAGAATCGGATGCGGTTTTGCTCAGGGCGCTAAGAGAATATCTTGCGTCCGACCCGGTAAAGACGACGCTGGTAGATATGACACCGCTGCACCTTGTGGAGATTACAAGAAAAAAAGTGCGTCGTCCGCTGCATGAGGAGGGATTTGAAAGGATTTTGGAGAATGGTAAAAACGAATGCGATGCGTCTGCTTGCGCAGGCGGGGATCGGGTATGAATTAATTGAGTATGAGGTGGATGAGGAGAACCTAGCGGGTGTGCATGTGGCAGAACAGACGGGGCTGCCTATCGAACAGGTGTTCAAGACCCTGGTAGCACGGGGGGAAAAGCGGGGGCTTTTGGTATTCTGTATCCCGGTGGCGGAGGAACTTGATTTAAAAAAGGCAGCGCAGGCGGTCGGTGATAAGAAGATTGAGCTGGTTCATGTAAAGGAACTTCTTATGTTGACCGGATATGTAAGGGGAGGATGTTCGCCCGTCGGGATGAAGAAAAAATTCCCGACTTATTTTGATGAAACAGTAATCCTGTTTGATAAAATCGCGGTCAGTGCCGGTGTGAGGGGCGCGCAGGTTTTTCTGGATGGAGGGGCACTGGTTTCCTATCTTGGCGCGCAGTGTGTTGATCTTACCGTACGATAAAAAATAATTAACCGGTAAAATGGGAATTTATATTTCTTTGATATAAATTCCCGGTGGGATGAATACATATGGAAAGTAGGGAATAAAAGAGGGGAAGATTTTATGAAAGTTGTGGATATGCATTGTGATACAATTGCGGAAATCTTATATGCAAAAAAGGCGGGGAACCCGGAAGGGATTGGTTTAAAGAAAAACGGCTGTA
>CAMWUU010000404.1 GCA_947177515.1 uncultured Lachnospiraceae bacterium | reverse complement strand
CCCCCTATACCGGAAATCTCATTTGATAAACCTGATCTTTTTCATAGTTTAATTTCCTAATATGGATTTTGTATGTAGCAATTTCATTATCAGGTTGAAAACAGTTATCCAAAATTGCCTGAATCGCCTTAAGTTTTCCCTTATATTTAGCAATCTCTGACCGTCCTTTTCTCTGTGCCAATGTCATACCTTGCCGATCATTTTTTATTTTATCACAAAGTTTCTGATATTTATTTCTAATATGTTCCATTTTTTCTTTATCATAACACCTTGTTATAACCCCCAGATCCGCAACCTCCGAATATCCTTGTAATTGAGCCAAAATATTTTGTTGTAAATAACATAAACCTGAACTCCACTGACCATAAAGCTTAACTGCCGTATCCTCCCCTGCCAACGTATCTTTAATATCATATAAATGCCATCTTACACATTGATTCTCACAATCTAGCATCACAGATGTGATATCAATTACCTTTGCTCCTTCCTTATCCACTCCTGTGGGGCGATATTCTTTTGCAAAATATCCAGTATCGCCCTTTTTTATACAGTATTCTAAAGTCACCTGATCCAAGCTCCCATCCCGTTGTTTTTCCTCCACTAAGATATCCCGGGAACTTCCCACCTCATACAATTCCGTTTTCTGTGGTATTTCCGAACTTTTCAATTTTCTAGCCTTTATTCCCATTTCTCACCCCGTAATTCTGTCTGCCTCGTTATAAAGTTTATCCAAATTGCTCCCAAAAAGTTTAAAATCATATCCTATCAATGGATGATCTATAAATTCCAATTTCTCAACCACTGTCTTCCCCTGTTTTCCAGTCCGAAATTCATATACACCCGCTTTTACATTGGAACGCAACAGATCATTTTCTGTCAACCCTAATTCCAATAACATTTCATAAACGTTCTTTTTTTGTTTTAGATATGACAACATGAACAAATTATTTAATCGGCTCGCCATTGTATCACTATGTGAACTTACCATTACATGCATCCCTGCATTAACCATACGAATCAGCCATCTTGCCATCTCCCTTTGTAACAACGGATGAAGACTATTTTCCACCTCGTCACAGTAAAGCCAATCAATTTGCTGTGTTGCGCCCAATGCCTTCATGAATGGTGTCAACTCATGAATCATGGAAGATGCCATATACAACGAAATCATTTTATCCGCAATTTTATCAATATAAAATGTTTCACCGTCTTTCTGGGTCACCTTTCCCTGTAAAAGATGTTTTTCCCCAAACTCCAATAAATCTTTCCTCGTTTCCTGCAACTGTTGATCTTCTGCGTAAAGTTGGAGAAAACGCAAAAAATCTTTTATCGGAACGACCAGATTTCCTTCTGTTCCTCCCGCAAAATAGTATTTATACAAAAATTGCAGCCCTGAGCGCGATGCTGGTAAAAAAAGCTGTTCTAAATCTAAAGTATTTTTTTCCGATAAAATAACCCTCCAGATAATCTGAGGCACTTCCTTAACTGCGTCCTCCAAATAAATGCTATCCGAAATCTGATTTTCAAAAGCCTTTACACTTTCCCCATTCTCATATTGAAGGATATCTACATGAATTCCATTCTTCCGCTCTTTCCACTCCTCATCTTGATACTTGGAAACACTACTCACAAAATAAGTGGATTCTTTTTCTTTCAACTCTACCCTTAGTTCCTCGGCAGAGATTGACATTCCAAAGATATCCCCAATTATTCGAGATTTATTTTGATCTAAATATTTGTTTATCCCTAATTCCACTTCCTTGAACCAACCCTGGTCACAACGGATCAAGTATTGACCATTCATCTCTGTTTGCTTTATACCTGTAACAGGCGCGATAAAGTTTTCCAATTCTTTCCTTAGCCCATAAATCAATTGCATAACCATCGTTTTCCCGCTATTATTATTTCCGACAAAAACAACAAAATTATCTAATGTTATTTCTGCAAATTCCACTCTTCCAAAATTCTTAATTGTCAAATGTAATACCAAAATAATCCCCCTATTTATTTAAACACACAAACTTGCTCATACCTTTCCTTCTCGTAAAACCTCCACCTCCGCCTGAACCTTTTTCAGTCCTGCTGCCACATCCCGCTCAGAAACCACTTGGAGCATTGGAAGTCCGTCTGCGGAAAAATGCACCCGATGGTATGTACTGCACCGGCAATGGTATTTCTCCCGCTCCTGCGCATGGTAGGCAATCATCCATCTGCCGTCCTCATCCCGGAAAAACGAATTATGTCCAGGTCCCTGAATTCCTTCTACAAATGTAGAACGAAGCATTGGGGAAGGCAGCTTCTTAAAGGACTCCGGCTTTAAAAGATCAGCCCCATCTTCTGCTACCAGATAACCTATCGCGTAAGAATAGCCACAGGCGTCCCCGCAGGAATAGGCAAGATAAATCCTGCCGTTTGCATAAAGGGCATATGGTCCTTCATTGTTAATCGTACCCATTGTATTTTCCCAGCCATATAGAGGTCTGGAAAGCAGTACTGGCGAGGAGGTGAGCACCCATGGCTTTTCCTCGTCCGCCGTCGCGAGGAAAAGCATGGAACCCGTGTCCGCCGGTGTGCCAATCCCACGGCGGTATGACCACACAAGATATCCCTTCCCCGCTGAGCAAACCCATGTCATATCGAGTGTGATCCCATCTTCTGCAAGAGGTCTGCCGTCTGCCTTCACCACCCGCACTGGTTCCTCCCAGTCTTTTTCACGGATGATTTCCCCGCCTTCCTTTAAACGCATAAAATGGCATTGTGGTCCCCATGTTGTCCCACTAACTGCAAAAAGGATATAGGGCACGCCGCCGATAACATGGAATTCCGGTGCCCAGAAGGTCTGTACCAACCCTTTTTCCTGATTTTGTGCAAGGATACAGTATTCTTTTACATCCGGTTCAAACAGTCCTGCAACCGTATCCGCCCTGCGGACATACAGCCCAATATCATTAACATTGTCATTTGTCGCAAGAAAATACCACGCGCCCTTAAAGGAAAAAATCACAGGATCCGCATACCCAACAGCAAGTGGAAATATAGGCGAAACTGCACGGATTTCCCCATGCAGGGTACAACTACTTCCCTGCTTTAATGTCCCAAGTTCAGCCTTATCCCAGAAAATCTTCTTCTCATCCACGGAGCCATCCGAGTAAGTTACTTTTGCCGTGGCCGTCAGAAGCTCCTGTGTGTTCTTTACCGAAAGTCTGCCTAGCTTTGCGACCTGCACACTAAAAAGCGGAATCCCGCGCGCGCGGA
>CAMWUU010000403.1 GCA_947177515.1 uncultured Lachnospiraceae bacterium | reverse complement strand
TCTCCTTCTTGGGCAGATGTCAAATGGATTGACATCATAATTAGCATATTGTATAGTAATATACAAATTATCTTTATCAACTCTAATCAAATTCCTTTAAATGCATGATATCTTGTTTTGGTAATTCTTCCCATCAATGTGTTCTTGTATATCTGTATCCCTGGCTTTCTCCTTCTTGGGCAGATGTCAAATGGATTGACATCATAATTAGCATATTGTATAATAATATACAAATCAATAGTGTTAGTTTTCAAATAAAGAAGGAGAATGGCGCACATGAAAAGATTATCAGAAAAAGAGTTTGAGATTATGGAAATTTTATGGAAAAGAGGAAATGCTATGACTTCCGGTGAGATTTTGGATGATTTCAATGGAAATCTTAGTTGGAAGCTTTCTAGTCTGATGACAGTTTTGTCCCGTATGGCAGATAAAGGTTATGTATATTGTGACCGGAGCACACGAACAAATTATTATACTGCCATTGTTTCGAAAGAGGAATATAAAACCTGGGAAAGTGAATCGTTGTTGCATAAATTATTCGATAAATCTGCGACGAAGTTTATTGTCAGTCTATGTGAAAAAGATAAAATTTCCAAAGATGAAATTACAAAATTAAAACAATATCTTGATTCTTTTAAGAAGGAAGGGGAGTGATCAGCAATTGTGGAGGTTTTGGAAAGAATTTTGCATGTTTCGTTTACAGGGGGGATCGGGATCCTGCTGTTTTACACGATTTTTCGAATGTTTGGGAAAAAATTCCATGCCAAGGCACGGAAAAGGGGTTGGATTTTGATTGCTATTTATTTATGCTTTCCATTTGAACTTCCCAAATTTGAGAATAGCCGTGCTTTCGAAATACCGGAGATTGTCTTGTATGAACAGGGTGGAATGAGGATGGAAGATGCGCTTTTGGCAGGAAAGATAGGCAGCAGCATGGATATGCCAGTCTTGATGCAAAGCAATCCAAAAGTTATGGTATCGGATGTGTTTTTTCTTTGTTGGATTCTGGCAATTATTTTGTTAAGTATGTACAACGTAATTGGATACTGGATTATGTACCATAGAAATTTGTATTGGAGTATGGAATGCTGTGATGAAACAATTATAAGCAGGATGATGGAGCTTGCAAAAGAAATTCAGTTAAGGAAACTACCATCCCTAAGAATAATAAAAGACCGGGGGAGAGGACCTTTTACGGTGGGGGTAGTAAAAAAAATCATATTTCTTCCAGAGGGTACGAAAAAGGGAAAGGATCTGGATTATATTTTAAAGCACGAGATAATGCACTGCAAAGAAAATGATAATTTCTGGAAGGTGTTTTTCCTGGTGGTTCATATAATTCACTGGTTCAATCCACTTGTTTGGCTGATGAGAAAATGGGTGGATCAGGATATGGAGTTTACGTGTGATGAGGGGGTCACAAAGGATTCTTCATGGTCGGAAAGAAAAGAATATAGCGGGGTACTAATAAACTGTCTGGAAAGACAGGAAAAAGGAAAACACAGGGATGTGTTTTCTGCGGATTATACTGCGGGGATGCACTTTATGGAGCGAAGGTTTGACCATATTTTTGACCGTAGTGCCAAACGGAGTGGAAGGGCATTGGTTGGAATTTTTATTGCAGTTTTATGGTTGGTCAGCAGCATGACAGGACTAAAAATGGAAGGAATCTTCCCATCGACAGACATACGGATGGAGGACTTTTGGAATGTGGTGGAAGAGGGGGAAAATACCTGGCGGTTTGCAACGGGATTGGAAATTACGTTTCCAGAGGGGTGGAATGGTAAGATCGTGACAGAAACCGATTGCTGGCCTACCCCTGTTCCAGCGCACAACATTTTGGTAATCTGCGAAAAAACGAATGCGGAGGCAGGAGTGGGCGGGGATTTATTTTATTTAAGATTCAATTTATACCAGGGGAGCGATATGGTACTTATGATGGGTACCGTATTAGGCTTATATGAGCGGGATGGAAAAACATATGTTTTGACACTTGCGCTGCCGGGTTCTCTGTCTTATGTGGAGGGGAACGAGGAACGCAGAGCATCGTACGAGGAACTAAGCATGCAGTTGGGAGCCGTAAGGATCAATACGGATCGGATGCAGGGTTTTATACCGTGTGGGATCGATGATCTGGAGTGGTTACATGACGAAAGTTGGCTAAACCCGCATTAGACGGGAGCAGTAATGGACAGTAGGCTCCCACCCTTAAAAAGGTGGGAGCAGTTATGGCAGGGCATACTTGATTGCATCTGTAAGATGTAATATCAGGGAAAGAAAGGTTCACACGGAGTAATTGGTGCGCGACTATTTGCCAGCCGGGACTATAAAGATGGTAAGTTATAATTTTTTTCTGTACATGAATTCAGATATCCGTTTTAAAGTTTAAGTGTTTAAAAAAGGCTTTTATCTACTAATTTATCTAAATAGTACGAATATTGCGCAGGTGGACATGCCTAAACAGTAAAAACGTGCAGCTTTATCAACAAAACATTTTTTCCTAACAATTTTTAATTTCATTATGTTATATTGCATAACGATAATCGCTATCTGTGATAATTTATCATACAATATATATAAATAATATATTATTATTACGATTTTGATATTATAGGATTAAATTAAAACAGTTTAGTTTACATTTCCACATAATTTTTCTTTTTCTCTCCAAAAGGAGGGAATCCATGTGGAAATTTCTAAACTGATTCGTGCTGTGAAAGAAGATAAGGAAATGTTTGGCTTAATAATATGTCAATTCGAGCCTATGATAAAAAAATATACAAAGCTTTTATATAAGGATGAAGCAGAAGATATTCGCGCTGAATTAATAGCTGCTTTGTGGGAGGCGGTTTGTAATATTACCTTTTATAATAAGGATGGACAAACTGTAAATTATTTATCCAGGGCGATAAAAAATAAGTATTTGGAATTATACAGAAAAAGCCGGAAACAAAATGATAATATTATTACAGTGGAAGAAGAGGAATTGCAAAAGAGAACAGAGTTTGATCATTCTTTTGAAAATTTGATGACAGAGGATGATATGAATAGATTTGGAAGGAAGCTGGAAGGAAAAAAGAAGGATATATTTGAACTTATATTTTGCAAGGAATATTCAGATATCGAAGTGGCAAGGGAATTGAAAGTTTCCCGTCAATATGTTCACAGAATAAAGATGTCGTTAATAGAAAATATCAGACAGGAGATTTTAGATATTTAATAATTGGAAAGGGGATTGATAATGAAATGCAAAATAAAATACATATTAATAC
>CAMWUU010000402.1 GCA_947177515.1 uncultured Lachnospiraceae bacterium | reverse complement strand
CCCTTGCGCGGAGCTAACAGCCATCCCCAACCCTTGCGCGGAGCTAACAGCCATCGCACCCTACCAGAAGAATCCGGAATGAACCCCCACACGGGTTCATTCCGGATTCTTCCATGTGAAAGGGGTCACCTCCTAACCCCTTCCCCCACCTAATGCCCCTTTCACATTACATACGATCCGGCACCTCAAAGCCGAGCAAATCCGTGCATACACCCAAAATCCGAAGCACAAGGGCAATCAGCGCAATCCACTGCGCCTGCTTCTCTTTATCTTCCTCCACTAAAATCCTGTTTTCATGGTAGAAACTATTAAACGCATTAGATAATTCATAAATATACTGACATATCCTATGCGGGGCAAGTTCCTCCGCTGCTTTCTCGACCATATCGGCAAACCTAACTGCAAAAAGCATTAAGTCGGTTTCTGCAGAACCATACTCTCTTTCGTTCGATCCTGCAAGCACGCCTATATCCGGCTCCTTTCCGCCCTGTTCCTTATATTTTGCCAGAATGGACTTGATACGCACCATCGTGTAAAGGATATAAGGTCCGGTATTACCCTCAAAGGATGCAAAACGTTCCACATCAAAAATATAATCTTTGGAAGCCTGGTTTGACAGATCACCGTATTTGACCGCTGCTAACCCCACGATTTTCGCAGTCGCGTGCGCTTCCTCCTCTTCCATCGTACGGTTTTCCTGTATTTTGGCATAGACTGCATCCTCCACCTCCTTAAGGAGATATTCCAATCGCATCACGCCGCCCTGACGGGTCTTAAACGGCTTGCCGTCCTTTCCGTTCATTGTACCGAAACCAATATAATCCATTTTTGTATCCGGCTTTACATAGCCCGCTTTGCGCGCGGTACGGAATACCTGTGTAAAATGCAGTTCCTGCCGCTTGTCTGCCAGATAAATATAATGATCTGGCTGATAGAGTTTTTCCCTATCAAGGATGGTTGCAAGATCCGAGGTTGCATAAATTGCCGCACCATCCGACTTGCGCACAATACATGGAGGCAATTCCTTTGTATCCTTCTCCTCGGCTACCTCCACCACAAGCGCCCCCTGGCTCTCATGCGCAATCCCACGCGATACAAGATCATCCACCATATCCGCGATATATGGTTTTACATCGCTCTCACCTTTCCACACATCAAAATATACATTCAGGTTATCATAATTTTTCCGCAGATCCGGCAGGGAAACGGCCATAATATGCTGCCAGAGGGCAAAATACGCCGGTTCGGAATTCTGTATCCGTAAAATAGCCTGGTGAGCGCGTTCCTTAAATTCTTCATCCTCCTTGGATTTCGCTGATGCAGCCGGATAAATTTCTTCTAATTCGCCAAGGGTGAACGGCGGCTCCTTCGGATACTCTTTGGTATAATCCTCTAAAAAATAGACCAGTTCCGGCTGTCTATCCCGCAGTTCCTCAATGATCAAACCCATCTGTAAGCCCCAGTCGCCCAGATGGATATCCCCGGTAACTTCATTCCCCAGATATCTCTTCACCCGCTTAATGGACTCCCCAATAATTGCGGAACGCAGATGGCCAACATGCAATGGCTTTGCCACATTCGGTCCACCATAATCAATAACGATCTTTTTTGGGACGCTGGGTGTTACCCCTAGTTTTTCCTCCGCCGCCATCGCAGAAAGCGTTTCAGCAAGGAAGTGGTTTGAGAGGGTAATATTAATAAAGCCCGGCATCACCGCTTCACATTTTGCGAACATTGGATTGTTCTGGCAGCTTGCTACAACTTCCCTGGCAATTTCGATTGGTACCTTCCTATACTGTTTTGCTGCCGCCATTGCACCGTTGCACTGATACTGACACAGATCCGGACGGTTTGAAACCGAAACCATCCCATATTTTTCTTCGTATCCGCACTCCGCAAAGGCAGCTTTCACTTGATCCGCCAACTGTTCAATAATCTTTTTCAAAGTAATGAATCCTCCTATTAATAGTTTCACAGAACCTCTTCCACCGCTGCTTTTGGTTTCTGCTTATTTTTACTCATTTTATTATTTATACAATTTCTCTTTAAAAACTAGCTTAAATTTCAACATCCTGTGAATAGTCCACATTGTCATAGTGGAAGCCGAACATATGGTAAAAATCTTCGAAATATCCATCCACATCCGCATACTGAACGAGATTTTCCGTCGTGACCGCATCCCATGCTGCTTTTACCGCCTCCTGCACATCCGGGCGCATTTCATAATCATCCATACGGATGCGTCCTTCCTCATCCACTGGCACCGTATCAAGTGTTAATCGTTCCGAAAAGAGCCGCTGCATCTGCTCAATACAACCCTCATGCAGCCCCTTCTCCTTCATTACCTTATAAAGCAGGCACATGTAAAGTGGCACAATCGGGATGGCTGAACTTGCCTGTGTCACCAATCCCTTGTTAACTGAAACATATGCCCTTAGATCTATTTCCGAAAACTCTTCACACAACAATTTCGCTGTTTTTTCCACGTCTTTCTTTGCCGAACCGATCGTTCCGTTAAAATATATTGGATGTGTGATCTTTGGTCCAATATACGAATATGCTACAGTAATGGCATGGTCTGCCAGCACTCCTGCCGCTGCAAGCTGCCTAATCCATTCTGCCCAATCCTCCCCGCCCATTACCTTGATTGTTGCAAGTTCTTCCTGCCCTGTCGCTGCCGGAACGGTTACTTTTGTAATTTCGTTTTTCTGCAAATCGAGGGTTTTATTCGTGTAATCGCTTCCTGTGGTTTTTATCACAGAAGTGTAAACCGTACCATCGCGGTCAGTGCGGCGCGGTGCGGCAAGGCTGTAAACCACCATGTCCACCTGCCCGAGTTCTTCGCGGATTTTTTTGATCGTTTCTTCCTTGATTCCATCCGAAAACGCGTCCCCATTGATGGAAGCGGCATATAGTCCCTCCTCTTGTGCATACTGCTCAAATGCCTTTGTATTATAATAGCCCGGTGTGGCGGTTCGTTTTCCGCTTGCTTCTTTTTCAAAACTAACACCGAGTGTTGCCGCGCCAAAACCGAATGCGGCACTGATTCTTGATGCCAGCCCATAACCTGTTGATGCGCCGATTACAAGCACTTTTTTGGGGTTCCTTTTCCCTTCCTGTTTTTGGGATTTTACATATTCGATCTGCCTGCGCACATGTTCCCCGCATCCCTTTGGGTGTGCTGTTATGCAGATAAAGCCTTTGACTTTTGGTTCAACTACCATAATATTCCTCCTATTTAAGTCCCGTATGTCCCCTCCCACTCCTCCATCCTTGGAAGGAATTTCTGTCC
>CAMWUU010000401.1 GCA_947177515.1 uncultured Lachnospiraceae bacterium | reverse complement strand
CCAAACAGCAGCCCGATCCCCAAAGCCGCGCCGCCCACAGCCAAGTTCTCGATAAAGAACAGGCGCGCCACCTGCCCATTTTCCAGACCGATCAAAATGTAAAGCCCCAGTTCCCTGCTGCGGCGGGTCAGCATAAAATTTGTAGCATAGGATACCAGCCATCCAAAGATACACACCATAACGATACTTGCAAGAATAATCAAGAATGTAAGATTTTCAAAAAGGCTTGATAATTCTCTCACTTCCTTAGAAAAGATCAACCCGTTAAAGGCATAGAGCAGGGCAGCCGCCATAATGATTGTGATAAAATAAACCAGATAATCTGCCGCCTGCCGTTTCGCGTTGCGCAGGGAAAGTTTAGATAACGTCACTGACATCACCCCCCAACACTGCCAACACATCAAGGATCTCATGGTAAAATACACTTCTGCTTCTCTCTCCGCGAAACAATTCATTAAAAATTCGCCCGTCTTTTAGGAATAATACGCGCCCTGCATAGCTGGCACTGTAAGCATCGTGTGTTACCATCAGAATGGTTGCTCCCATCGCCCGGTTCATCTGTTCCATAATCTCTAAAAGGTTTTTTGATGCTTTGGAGTCAAGCGCCCCCGTCGGCTCATCTGCAAGCAGTAAGGACTGTCCTGCCACCATCGCCCGCGCGCAGGCTGCCCGCTGCTTTTGCCCGCCGGACACCTGATAGGGAAATTTTCCCAAAATCTCCGCGATCCCAAGTTTTCCTGCAACTGCCTCCACCTGTTCTTTCACTGTGCCTGCGCCCTCGTGGTTGAGTGTCAGCGCCAGCCCGATATTTTCCTCGATGGTCAGGGTATCTAACAGGTTAAAATCCTGGAACACAAAACCAAGCTGTTCCCTGCGAAATTTCGCCAGTTCTGCCGAAGGCAGTTCCGCGATATTCTGCCCATTCAGCAGGATTTCCCCGGCACTGACCGTGTCAATGGTGGAAATGCAGTTGAGCAGAGTTGTTTTACCACTGCCGGATGCCCCCATAATGGCGATAAATTCCCCATCAGCCACATCAAAACTCACCCGATTAAGGGCTTTGGTGACATTGTTTTTACTCCCGTAATATTTCTCAATGTTCTTGACCTTCAGCATATCATTCTCCTTATTATAAGTTCCGCAGACTCCCTACTCGGCGCTTCTATATGGAATAATTTTCCATTTACTCTGCTTATGGCAATTCCTTTTGGCGCTGCTTTCGGATCCTGCTGTTTTTGATAAGGTTATGATACACCAAGTTTCCTTCTTATGGTATCGAACCAATATAGATTTCCCTTACAATTTTGAAAGACTTCTTCCGTCTAAATCTTGTTTCCTCACGGGAAATGTAAGCGAAACTGTAGTTCCAACACCAAGCTTTGAATCAATGCCAAGCGCAATCCCCAGGCTATCCGCCAACTTCCTGCATAGATACAGCCCCATCCCCGTCGAACCACCCCGTACCCTTCCATTGCTGCCCGTAAATCCGCGATCAAAAACACGTGGCAATTCGTGCGCTGGGATACCAATACCGTTATCCCGCACAATAAGCCGCACAAAACTTCCGCCCTTTCCATTTCCGGATTCCTGCAAAGCAGTTCCCTGTATATTTCCAGAATTTTTGGAAACATCCGTACTTCCTTCCTCTGCCGAAATCATCACAACAGGCTCTTTTCCATGATAACGGGCAGCATTTTGCAAAAGCTGTCCCAGAAGAAATACCGTCCACTTCCGATCCGTAAACACAGTATGCCCCATCCCATCCACCTCTACCCGGATACCACTTCCAATCAGCAGCGCCCGGTGTTCCCCGACAGCCCGCGCCACCAGTTCCCCAAGATCTTCAGCGCGAACCATAAAATCTTTTTCTGTACTTTCTGACCGCGCATAAAACAATACCCTCTCCACATGCGCCCCGATCTTTGCCAATTCACAGGAAAGTTTCCTCCTGTTTTCCGCATCCAGCTTCTGACAGATCAGCCCCGCCGCCGTGATTGGTGTTTTTACCTCATGCACAAAGCTTTCCACATATTCCCTGTACTCCCTGCAGGAAGCTTCCGCATCCGAAACCGCAGAAATCATCGCCCTCCCCGCCCTGCGGGATAGTTCAAACAGCCTGCGTTCATAAGCGGATCCTCCCATCCCCACGCACTCGGCAAATAAATATTTTTTATCCAGCCCTTCCATAATTTCTTCCAGTTCCCGCAAACGGGACCGGCATCGAAAAAAATCAGCAGCCAACCCGGCAGAAAACACCAAAAGCCCGAAAATTCCTATAATAACCACGACCCCCGGCTGCGTTCCGGTTACCAGCAGAAAAAGCGCCATAACCAAAGCAAACCCCACTGTAAGGAGCAATTTCCTGATATGGTCAGAAAAAAATTCATACACTGTCATAACAAATCCCCCACTCGCAAAATTCCTCCCCTGCCCCATCCTTACTTCCCTCCTGCTGCCTTTATCCTCGGTATGCTGCCCGACCCGTCTGCTTTGTTTGCACAATATACTGCCCTTTCTGCCAAGTTCAGGCTTTCGCAGTCAAAACCAGCCCATCCTCCCGCAGCTCATAAACCTTATCGCAGACTTCTTCCAAATATTTCCTATCATGTGACACACTGATAACCGCCCCGCCAAAACCTGCCAGCGAAGCCCTTACAACCGGACTTGAAAGGGGGCTGAAATTTCTTGTTGGCTCATCGAGCAGCAGCACATCCGCCCTTTGCAGCACCATATCAAGAAATAATATCTTCGCCTTTTGCCCACCGCTTAAACTTCCAATCTTCCCCGTCATTTCCTCATGTGTAAATTTCATACCTCCCATATAAGTCCTTGCTTTTGTAACCTCGTCCTTTGTATAATGCTCAGCCAGATATTGAATGGGTGTTTTGTCAAAATCAAGCACCTCGGAATAATCCTGCGGCATTCTCATAGCATGGATATCACGGCGGTCTTTTAACTCCTGCCACAAACCCTTCAGCAAAGTGGATTTACCCGCACCGTTCCTTCCAATAATTCCAATATGCTCCTTTCCTGTCACATAAAGCCGCAAATTCCTTGCTAACACCCGCTCCCCGGCCTTTAAAACATCCAGCGAATAATCAAGCACGGTTTTTCCCGCCGGTAAATGGATGGAAGGGTCAAATTTTGCCAGGATCGCTTCCTCCTCCTGCGGGAAATCAAGGAAATTTTCTTTTTCCCGCTCAAAACGCCTTCCCATCGAGAGCACGGAATGCATCTTCTTTTTTAACAACCTTGCGCCTCCGGGATTCTGCCTTGAGATCACTTCCTGCTCATGGTC
>CAMWUU010000400.1 GCA_947177515.1 uncultured Lachnospiraceae bacterium | reverse complement strand
TTCCTTCTCCTGTGCCTTCCCTTTCCCCTTCTCCAACTCAATAGCAAGTTTCACTGCGATTTCCATATCCGTGTCATCCTTTTCGGGGTTATACTTTTTTATTGTTATATCTGGAATTTTTCCCCATTCCTTAAGTTTTTCTTCCCCGAGTGTATCAAAATCCCCGACCAAATAATCCGGCACAAGACCAAGTTTTTCCACTGCAAGCACACCTGCATCCACGGCAATTACATGGTCAAATTTACGTTTCTTTAGGCAGGCAAAAGCAACCGGAAAGCAGATATCCCCCCCTGCCACAACGAGTGTTGCCATTATTTTTTCTCCCTCATCTTGCGAGTAAAAACATTGATAACAGGATGGTCTTCTCATTTAACAGCATTTTTAAATGCCTCCTTAAATCCGGAAATATTTTTCTTTATATCCCCGGAAAAAACGGATGTCCCCGCAACAATATTGTTCGCACCAGCCTTTAGGATCTCCCCGATATTTTCAAGGGTAATCCCGCCGTCCACCTGGATATCCGGACAAAAAACCCCCTCCTCTTTGGCTAGTTCCATTACCCTGCCCGGTTTTTTTAACATGCCTGGGATGAATTTCTGCCCACCAAAACCCGGGTTTACAGTCATAACAAGCACCATGTCCACCTCGCCGATTATATGGCGCAGGAATTCTACGGGCGTTGCCGGATTAAGGGCAACTCCTGCCTTCATCCCGCAACGTTTTATTTTTGTGACAGTAGAGTGTAAGTGCGTGCAGGCTTCCGCATGCACCGTGATAAGATCCGCACCACACGCCCTAAAATCCTCAATAAAACGATATGGCTCCGCCACCATCAAATGCACATCAAATGGGAGTTTCGTCACACTCCTTATCGACTCAATCACCGGCATGCCATATGAAATGCGTGGGACAAACTGTCCGTCCATCACATCAATATGTACCATGTCGGCACCCGCCGCTTCCACCTGCGAAAGCTGTTCCCCAAGAACCGCAAAATCTGCGGCTAGTATGGAAGGTGATAATTGATACATCAAAATCCTCCGTTTCTGCCTGGACAATAAAAGCCCTAATATTTTTTTCTGTTCCTAAGTTCATTTAATAAAAGCAGATAATTCCCGTAGCGCTCCTTTGCAATGGCTCCGCCAGAAACCGCTTCCTTAATGGCGCAGCCCGGTTCCCTGTCATGAAGGCAGCTTAGATATTTGCATTGCCCCGTATAGTCCAGAAACTCAGGGTAATACCCTTTTAACTCTTCCTTTTCCATCTCCCCAAGGTACAGCGAACTAAAACCCGGTGTGTCAAACAGGTAGGTTCCCTCACCCACATAGAAAAGTTCTGAATGCCTGGTCGTATGTTTCCCGCGCCCGATCTTCCCGCTGATATCCCCCGTCTGCATGTTTGCCTTAGGATAAAGCAGGTTGATAATCGAGGATTTCCCGACCCCGGAAGGTCCGGCTAACACGGTGGTCTTGCCTGCAAGCTGTTCTTTTAATGCGTCAGTACCCTGCGCAAATTTTGCAGAAAGAAAGAGTACCTTGCATCCGCTTCCCGCGTAGATACGCGCAAGTTCCTCCTGCTCGGCCTTCCCGACCTGGTCTTTCTTGTTAAAGCAGACCAAAGTTTCCATGCCCTGCTCCCCCATCAGGACAAGAAAACGGTCAAGTAAATTTAAATTCGGGGCTGGCCAGGCCGCCGCAAAAACAATAACGGCCTGGTCGGCATTGGCAACCGCCGGGCGGACAAGTTCACTGTCCCGCCCATATATTTCTTCGATGTTCCCGGTCATCGCTGCCCGGTCAATCACCGTAAGACCCACATTATCACCTGGCAGCGGCTTTACTTTCCGGTTTCGAAAAATCCCCTTAGCCTTACATTCAAATACCCCTTCTCCTTCCACATTGACATAGTAAAAACCCGCTACGCCCCTGATTATTTTTCCCTGCATGAACACTCCCCTAATTGATGCGGACAGCCTTAAGTTCTACCGAGTAATTCCCAGCATACGGTTCCCCGTTAAACCATACAGAAATCGTAGCCATCCCCTCCGTAAAACCGTCATCCTCATTAAGCGTAATATCCAGGTAATATGGGAAATCCGAAGCCGCAAAAAGTCTTGACTCTTCCTTTGTGATATCCACCTCGTTCCCGTCCTGCGAAATGGTGATATATAGCATCGCCGTATCGCTCTCCCCAAGCGGCCAATCGCTGATCACCGCGGTCGCCTGGTAACTGTAGAGCGGTTCCGGCTCAGGGGTCGGCGTTGGGGTCGGTTCCGGGGGTGGGGTAGGATCCTCGGCTTCATCAGGGTCCTCCTCCGGCTCCGTGGTCGGTTCCGGATCATCGTCCGGCTCAGGGGTCGGTGTTGGTATTGGCGTTGGAGTCATATCCGGTCCCGTGCTAAGCGCAATATCCACCTTTGTACCGGAAGCAACCCGTTCCCCTTCGCTATAATTTTGGAAGCATACAAGTCCCTCCGCATATTTGTCGCTGCTCGTATACGTGGTCTTACCATTTGATAAACCCGCTTTTGCAAGCGCAGCAACGGCATCCTCCTCACTAAGCCCGAGAAGCTTTGGCACATCCGTCAGTATGATATCCGGTCCTGTGCTGACAATAACGGTTATGGTTCCTCCCTCCTCAAGGTATTCGTCCGCGGACGGTTCAGTGCGGATAACCATACCGTTTTCATATTCTGTGCTCGCTTCATAGGAAGCCTTCGCATCAAAACCTGCGTCCGAAAGTTCTCTTTTCGCCTTCTCAAACGTATAATAAGCAACATTTGGTACCTTCTTCGGCTCCGGTCCCGCACTGATGGTCAGCTCAATCGTGCCGTCCTCGGCAATCGCCACATTCTCCGGCGGGTACTGATCTAGCACATAGCCCTTTGGAACTTCCTTGGAATATTCCTCCTTGTCGCTGATAATGCTAAAACCCGGGGAAATCATCTGCAAGGTACGTATCGCATCGTCAAGCTTATAGCCAATCACATTAACCACATCCTTCATACCAACCCCCTCCACCGTCGGAGTTGGGCTAAGTACTGTGGTTGGGGTAGGGCTGCCCTCCGGGGTCGGAGTCACACCTTCCTCCTTGTTCCCTTTGAAAATATCAAGCACACCCGAGAGGTTGATGACGAGATAAATTAACGCCAGCCCCAAAGCAACCGCTGTGACAATCGTCCCGATAATGATAAATCTCTCAAATTTCGGGTCAACGCCATCTAGTTCCTCTTCCTCCTCCTTTGCAACCCTCTTTACCCCCGATGCAGTTTCTGGATGGGAATCATAATAGACCGCCGGGGATTTCACCGCGCTTTTAATGGATTCCATCTGTTCGTCC
>CAMWUU010000399.1 GCA_947177515.1 uncultured Lachnospiraceae bacterium | reverse complement strand
GAGGGGAAGGTCTGTATGGATGTGGGTTCCTCAACCGGCGGGTTTCCGGAATGTATGCTGCAAAATGGCGCGATAAAGGTTTTTGCGGTTCATGTGGGGACAAACCAGTTGGCATGGAAGCTGCGGCAGGATGCGCGTGTGGTTTCGATGGAACAAACGAATATCCGTTATCTTGCTCCTGAAATACTTGGGGAGCTGGTGGATTTTGTATCCGTTGATGTTGCCTTCATTTCATTGACACTCGTACTAGGGCCAGTATTTGCGCTTATGAAGGATGGGGCGGAACTTGTCTGCCTGATTAAGCCGCAGTTTGAAGCTGGGAGGGAAAAAGTTGGCAAGAAAGGCGTGGTGCGGGAACCACAGGTTCACGTTGAAGTGATTGAAAAGGTGGCGGATTTTGCTGCAGGGCTTGGTTTGGAACTTCTGCACCTGGATTTTTCACCGATAAAGGGACCGGAGGGGAATATCGAATATTTGCTGCATGTAAGGAAGCGGGCAGTCCCGGATATCCCTGGATTGGCAGGAATGGCAGCGCGCCAGGATCTGGCTGCGCTGCGTGCGCAGGTTGCTTATGTGGTCGGTGAGGCGCACAAAACCCTGCAGGTGTAGCTGTGGATAAAATGGCTGGAAGGATCTTGCAGGTAAAGGGATCGGAACGTTTTTTCTGCCAGGGTGGGGAAAGAAGATTTTAACATGGGGATAGCTTATGGAACGATTTTGTATTATTACAAACCGCGAAAAAGATGGGAGCATGGAAGTGACAAACCGGATCGCTGCCTTCCTTACAAACCATGGGGGAAGGGTATATCTGGCAGGCGGGGAACACCATGCAAACGGCGCGTGCTATACCAGGGCAGAAGAGATCCCAAAGGATACGCAGTGTGCGCTGGTACTCGGCGGCGATGGGACGATTTTGCAGGCAGCGCACGACCTTGCTGCGCGGGAAATTCCAATTTTTGGAATTAATTTAGGAACACTTGGCTTCTTAGCGGAAACCGAAATTGCGGAACTTGACACAGCGCTTTTTAAACTGCTAGCCGGGGAATATACTATCAGGGAGCAGATGATGCTGTCGGTTATGGTGCACGCGGGCGGAAAGGAGTACCCGCTGCCGGATGCGCTCAATGATCTGGTCGTCACGCGGAGCGGATTTTCCAGGGTGATCGGGGCGGGGGTCTACATAAATGGGGAATTAGTCAGCGATTATCGCGGGGACGGTGTTATTGTTGCAACACCGACCGGTTCAACCGGCTATAGTCTTTCGGCGGGCGGTCCTATCGTCGCACCCGCTGCCGGGGCGATGGTGGTCACGCCGGTCTGCCCACATTCGCTGAATGCACGCAGCATTGTAGTGGCGGATTCGGATATTGTGGTTATAAAGGTACGCCAGAGCAAGAAAACGCAGGAGGAGGAAGCCATTGCGACTGTGGATGGCGGCGCGTCAGCAAAACTTCGGGCAGGGGATTATATTAAGGTGCGGCGCGCAGGGTGCACGGTTAAATTGGTGCGGTTAACTGGCCGGAGTTTTTACCAGGTATTGCGGGCAAAACTAAATGGGGATTAAAATTTTTATGCGCGGTAAATGGTGTGAGGGCAGAATTTTTTAGTTGGGTTTAGTGCAACAATATTGGAATGCAGTACACGGGGCGCATGGGAAAGAGGGAAAATGAAGCTAGGCAGGCAGAGCAAGATTATCGAACTGATTACGGGGAATGAAGTGGAAACGCAGGAAGAATTGGCAAAGCTGCTGCTTGCAGCGGGTTATCCTGTAACGCAGGCGACCATATCACGGGATATCCGCGAACTGAAACTGACCAAGGTGGCAGCGGGTGACGGGAAACAAAAGTACACTATCATGCAGACGCAGGAGAACATGCTTACTGAAAAATATGTGCGTATCCTACGGGACGGGCTGGTGTCGATGGATACCGCGCAAAATATTCTTGTGGTTAAGACGGTTTCAGGTATGGCGATGGCGGTTGCGGCAGCAATCGACGCGGTTCGTATCGATGGGATTGTTGGCTGTATAGCGGGGGATGATACAGTTATGTGTGCAGTAAGAAGTGCACAGGATGCCCCTCAGGTTATGGAAAAAATTAGGAAACTTGTAAATGTAAGCCAAACTTAGGGCTTGCAACGGGAAAGGGACTGTGCTAAAATTGGTGGACGGAATGTGGATGGCGATAAGGAACCGCCACTAGTAGCTTAGAAAAATAAAGGAGAATCAATATGTCAGGACATTCAAAATTTGCAAATATTAAGCATAAGAAGGAAAAGAACGATGCGGCGAAGGGGAAAATCTTTACCAGGCTTGGCAGGGAGATTGCTGTTGCGGTCAAGGAGGGTGGACCGGATATAAACAACAACAGCAAACTCAAGGACATTGTGGCAAAGGCAAAATCGAACAATATGCCGAATGACACGATCGAGCGCAGCATTAAGAAAGCTGCCGGGGATGTGGGCAATGTCAATTATGAATTCGTTTCCTATGAGGGCTACGGGCCAAGCGGCACAGCGATTATTGTCGAGGCACTGACGGACAACAAGAACCGCACAGCGGCAAATGTCCGCAATGCCTTTACAAAGGGCGGCGGCAATGTTGGCACCCAGGGATGTGTGTCATTTATGTTTGACACGAAGGGACAGATCATCATTGACAAAGAAGAATGCAGGCAGGATGCGGATGAACTGATGATGATTGCTTTAGATGCTGGTGCGGATGACTTTAACGAAGAAGAAGATAGTTTTGAGGTTCTTACGGCACAGGAGGCGTTCTCGGCAGTGCGAGAGGCTCTTGAAACAGCGGGGGTTCCGATGATTGAGGCTGAGGTTACAAGAATCCCGCAGACCTATGTGAAACTGACGGCTGAAAATGATATCAAGATGATTCAGCGCACGCTTGATCTGCTGGATGATGACGATGATGTGCAGAATGTATACCATAACTGGGATATGCCTGAGGAAGAGTAAAGAGTAATTTGCCGCCTGTGGGGGAAGCGGGGAGGGAGGCACTATTCCGGTGGAAAAAACAAAGGAAAAAAAGAGAAGAAAGCAGTATTTTGGGAAAATGTAAAATATTTTAGATTAGCATTCACAAATTGTTAACAATTTCGCCATAGGGAAGTCACAAAAGAGGGGTATGATAAGAATATCAAAAGAATAGATAACAGATGCTTACATCTAAGTTTTGGACTTTTTTTCATAAATACTACCCCCTCAGAAAAGGCAGCCGGTGACGGCTGCCTTTTCTCCTATCCTTAAAGGAGCCCATAACAGATATTTTATGGGAGCTATGGACAGGAATATGGCTGTGAATTTGATCAGGATTGAAACGGTGTGGGAA
>CAMWUU010000398.1 GCA_947177515.1 uncultured Lachnospiraceae bacterium | reverse complement strand
ACCCAAAAATTTCCGATATATTACACATTGCGCATACATGCAACATTTTGTGCAAATTGTTGTATTTTGTATAAATTAATCGAAACAAATATACATGGTCGAAAATCAAGAATAACCCCTAGTTATTTCCATAATACAGCCCCTCGTTATTAATAAATATTTCTGATCTTTTTTAACCTAAAATAAATAAAATACCAAACAATAAACAAAGGCTATATTTATAAAAAAATAAAAGACAGTAATCAAAATAATTTTCCATAATAGGGAATAATTTTCCTCTCAACGATAACAGGTTGTATATCCCTACCTCTTTTTTACCATTTCGACCAATCGTTTCTTTCACGGCAAGTTCTTCCTACTAACCATATCATCCATTTTCTACCCAGAACTATTACAAATTCCCCAATTTCAAAATCCATCCTCCGTTTTTTCTACCCCCAATGCCACGAATTGTGAAATATCCTTTACATAAGTATTATTTTATGGTATTTTATAAGAAAAGCACCGTCTAAAACTCTTAAAACCCTAGAGCTTTTTGGAACTGATTTTCCAACAGGAAACAAGAGGGTGCTTAGGATTGTCAACATATTTATCATCGTCAATCTGACACTCTGAAAATTAACTTATGGTATTATCTTCCATATTGTTAAAAATTTAACAATCAATTTTGGAAATAGGCATGGAAATGGAGGTTTTTATGCGGGGAATAGAAACAAGAATACAGGAGATCCGTCATCAGATATTCCGCGAGGTGGCGAGAATGGCATACCACACGGAATGGCCAGTGGACAAACGTATTGAGGAATTGCCGTACAAGATTATGCCCGGGGAAGTCGCGAATTTTGGAAAGGATATTTTTCTGGAACGCGCAATCGTCGGGGAGCGATTGCGCCTGGCTATGGGATTGCCGAACCGTTCGGCGGCGGAGCATTCACCAATTTCCGATAATATAGAAGCGGCGGATCGACCGGAAACCTACTACACGCCGCCGCTGATCAATGTAATTAAATTTGCCTGCAACAGTTGTCCGGAAAAGCGCGTAATTGTGACGGAGGGCTGCCAGGGCTGTCTTGCGCACCCATGCGTTGAGGTTTGCCCGAAGGATGCGGTGACGCTTGACTACAAGCTTGGACGCTCGCAAATTGACCAGGACAAATGTATTAAGTGTGGGCGCTGTGCATCTGCCTGTGCGTACAATGCCATTATTATACAGGAACGCCCATGTGCGGCCGCCTGCGGAATGAATGCGATCCATTCCGATGAGAACGGCAGGGCGGATATTGATTATGATAAATGTGTTTCGTGCGGACAGTGTCTTGTAAACTGCCCATTTGGTGCAATTGCCGACAAATCCCAGATTTTCCAGACTATCCGCGCCATTCAGTCCGGTGAGCGTGTCTATGCAGCGGTGGCACCCGCATTTGTCGGGCAGTTTGGGCCGAAAGTAACGCCGGGCAAACTGCGGTCTGCGATGAAGCAGCTTGGTTTCCATGATGTGGTTGAGGTGGCGCTTGGAGCAGATTTATGTGCGACACAGGAGGCGGAAGATTTTGTGCACGAGGTGCCAGAACACCTGCCGTTTATGGGAACTTCATGTTGTCCAGCATGGTCGATGATGGCAAAAAAACTCTATCCGGAGCATGCGAATTGTATTTCGATGGCATTGACCCCAATGACGCTGACTGCCCGCTATATCAAGCAGCATGACCCGGACGCGAAAGTTGTATTTATCGGACCATGTGCAGCAAAGAAGCTTGAAGCTATGTGGCGCACAGTGCGTAGTGAGGTAGATTTTGTGCTTACCTTTGAGGAGGTTGCCGGGATTTTTGCTGCAAAGCATGTGGAACTGGAAAATGCCAAAGAGGATCCGAACGGTGTGGATAATGTGTCTGCGGACGGGCGTAATTTTGCGGTTTCCGGCGGGGTGGCGCAGTCAGTGGTGGATGTGATTAAGAGCCGTTATCCGGAGAGGGAGGTAAAAGTGGCAAATGCGGAGAGCCTTCAGGACTGCCGTAAAATGCTTGCGATGGCAGTCGCAGGAAAGTACGATGGCTACCTGCTTGAGGGGATGGCCTGCCCGGGCGGTTGTATAGCCGGAGCTGGCACGATGCAGCCGATCGCAAAGTCCAAGGCGGCAGTTAATCTGTATGCAAAGCAGGCAAAGCACAAGAATTCAAGCGAAACGGAACAGGTGAAGGAGTTGGAGAAACTAATCTATTAAAAAACTAGTAAGAATACCAGAAAGATTTGTCTGTATATACTATTTATGATGGGTGTAGAATATATTAAAATTTTTACCATGGATTGGATACAAGAGTTTTTGTAGCTTGGATTTGGGGGGCTTGGTGGGAGGTAAGAGAGTAAAAGTGGGTTATTGGTGGGAACTGTATTGGATGTGAAGTTTGTGGGGGCTGTGAATGCCCCCACTATAAAGTTTTAGTAGAAGTAATTATAACATATTGATTATTTTACACAATAATAAATAAACCGTGGTTGCAAAATATTTCGGATATCTTTCGCCATTTTGTATATGTAATGCAGTCGCTCTTTCTATTGCGTCTTGAATATTTTGCCGATTGTAGTGGTTTTCGGAAATATGTTTTTTGTCTTTTAAAGGAACACGCAATTTGCGCAGACGTTCTCTAAAGTGGTTTGTTGGTTCGTATTCATGCTCGTCCGTAACAGCCCATGCTTTATCATCCGTGTTGGCATTATCATGGTGCAGCAAAAGCCATATTTCAAAAAATGGATTGCTTACAGCATAGGAGTAACCTTTCTGCGCGCATTGGTCTAGAGCCTCGTTCCATTCGTCAATCCAGTCGGGGGATAAATTGTTATCTACGTCTGTGACAATCCAAAACTCATCTTCGGGGTACTTTTCAAATTCGAAAATATCTCTTTTTTGAGTTTTGAAGATATCAATTTTCTCTACAAGCTGTTTGGGACGGTTTTTGCTTAGGGAAAGCTCTTGCTCACTGGTTCGATATTTGGGTCTGGTGTGAACAGCATCCTCAGTAACAGAAATAAATGTAATTTTTGTACTCACTTCTTTAAAAATTTCTTTTATCATATTAAAATATTCCTCTTCTGTTACACTACCTTCAAAAGACAAAAAAATAATTTTACTTGTGGCAGGGCGTTGTGTGCGGTAAGGATGTTGCAGGGTAAACGGTGTGCGGCTTGTAAGAATAGGCATTAAAATTCCTCCTTTATCCGTGGAATTGCTCCAAACCGACCATTCAGGTATGCCTTTAAAGTATCCTGACCATTTTTTATATCAAAATCCGAGAAAGGTCTGATAGAGGATTCACCATAGTTGTTTTTTTCAACAAACCATATTTCATCCTGACA
>CAMWUU010000397.1 GCA_947177515.1 uncultured Lachnospiraceae bacterium | reverse complement strand
TATCGAAAACCGTTATGGGCAGAGTACCTGTTTTGGAGGAAACAGAGAGGGGTATTTTAATTTATGGACACAAAAAACAGTATTGAGAAAAAGCTCACCCATTCGTTTTTTAAGGTGGCATCCATTGCTGCCGGGGCGGCGACTGTGGGACTGATCGTGATGATTTTCCTGTCAATACGGTATTCCTATGCACTGACCAATTTTGGTTTTGCACAGGGGGATATCGGGCGGGCAATGTTTGATTTCGCGGATATCCGCTCGTCATTGCGCGCTGCCATTGGTTATGATGACGAGGAAGCGATCGCACAGGTAGTACAGATGCATGATGAATTGAAGATTGCTTTTGAAAGGGATTTTGCGCAGGTGGAAAACACCATTGTGTCAGAGGACGGAAGGGAAGCTTATGATGCAATAAAGGCGGAACTGAAGGCTTACTGGGAACTGGATGATAAGATTATGAGGCTGGGGGCGACCACGGACCGGGAATATTGTAAGCTGGCACAGGATCTGGCGCTGACGGAGCTTGCGCCGGTTTACCAGGGAATTTATGATAAGCTGGAAAATCTGCTGGATGTAAAGGTGGAGCAGGGAAATAAAATTTCGAGGACGCTTACTATAGTATGTGTGGTTATGGGGGTAATGATTGCCGGCGCTATTCTAGGGGCAATGTATTTGTCCGCACGGATTGGAAAGAAGATTGCAAAAAGGCTGACCAAGCCGTTAAAGCAGTTGGGGGAGCGGCTTAAGACTTTTTCTCGCGGCGACTTAACCACACCGTTCCCGGTGATTGATTCTGGGGACGAGATTGAGGATATGAACCGGGATGCCGTAGAAATGGCAGACCATCTCAATGTGATTATCCTTGATGTCGGAGAGGTGCTTGGTGAGATGGCATCCGGCAACTATGCGGTTAGATCCAAGGCTTCCGGGCATTATACAGGGGATTTTAGCAAGCTGTATCAGGCCATGCGGGGAATGAGGGATCAAATGAAGGAAACCTTACTTTCCATCGGTGAGGCATCAAGCCATGTATCCAGCGGTTCCGGCGACCTAGCAAATGCATCACAGAGCCTTGCGGAGGGTGCGACGGAGCAGGCGGGTGCAGTCGAGGAGCTGCAGGCGACCATTGCGGATATTACTACTACAATGGAAAGAAGCGCACGGAGCGCAGGGGATTCCTATGCAAAAGCGCAGCATTATGCCGATGCAGCGGATAACAGCCGTGAGGAAATGAATAATATGATGACGGCGATGGGGCGGATTAATGAAGCCTCCGCAAGGATTGGGGATATTATCTCAAAGATTGAATCCATTGCGGCGCAGACTAACCTTCTGTCCCTGAATGCTTCGATTGAGGCAGCGCGTGCAGGGGATTCCGGCCGGGGTTTTGCAGTTGTGGCGGATCAGATCCGTGAGCTTGCGAACCAGAGTGCAAAGGCAGCAATAGATACAAGGGAACTGATTGAGGGTTCTATAAAGGAAGTTGCGGAGGGGAATAATTCGGCGGAACGCGCAGCACATTCTATTGCGTCTGTTGTGGATGGGATTAAGCAGATTGCCGAGTTTTCCAAGGATCTTAAGAATATGGTGGAGGATCAGACCGAGGCGATACACCAGGCGGAAGTGGGTGTGGAACAGATTTCCGAGGTGGTTCAGATCAATGCGGCGACCGCGCAGCAGGCTTCGGCAACGAGCGAGGAACTTTCCGCGCAGGCTATCGTTTTGGATGAGCTGGTTGGGAAGTTTGTGTTGACACAGCAGTAATCTGCTGCCCCAGGGTGTGTTTACATAAGCCTTGTGGGAAGCGTTGTAAGCGTTGCAGGAAGAAAACGCGTTTTATATGGGGTTTGCCCCGGACAGGTGGACAGAAAGGAAACCTGTCCGGGGTATTTTTTGTGCACCAGGCTATTTGACAAGCCTGCGGATTTCTGTTATGATAATTTTTGTAAAACCCTTAAATTGGAGGTGCGGCGTTAAGAAAGCTGTCGTTTGGATAGCGGGCAAAACGGCAGCAGCGGGCGCATGGTGGGGCGAAAACTGACATTGATTGGGTCATTATGATTCGTGTATTGATACGGGTCTTGTGGAGGTTGAGGAGTGTGTTTTAGTGATTGTATGGTTTATGGAATTGGTAGAGTGGGGGAAGGGGGAATTTAGATTATGAAAGCATGGGAGAGAAATTTTAGGAGGGTGGAACCGTATACACCGGGGGAACAGCCGGAGTTTGCCAATATGGTTAAACTGAATACGAATGAGAACCCGTATCCGCCGTCCCCGAAAGTGGAGGAAGCGGCAGGGAGGCTTTGCCGTGAGGTGGAGAAGTTCCGCCTTTATCCGGATTTTAAGGCGGGAGTGCTGGTGGATGCCTTAGCCGGCTATTACAAGCTTTCGAAGGATCAGGTCTTTGTCGGGGTTGGCTCGGATGATGTGCTCTCAGTAGCATTTTTGACTTTTTTCAACTCGCATAAGCCGGTGTTATTCCCGGATATCACATATTCTTTTTATGATGTGTGGGCGAGGGTCTATGGTATCCCGTATGAATGCCCGGCGCTCGATGAGAATTTCCGTATCCGCAGGGAAGATTATTACCGGGAAAACGGCGGTATTGTGCTCGCGAACCCGAACGCACCCACCTCGGTTGCAGAGGGGCTTGACTTTATCGAGGATATTGTAAGTCACAACCAGGAGTCGGTGGTGGTGGTGGATGAAGCATATGTGGACTTTGGCCAAACTTCTGCGCTGCCGCTCCTTTCAAAGTATGAAAATCTGCTGGTTGTGCAGACCTTTTCAAAGTCCCGTTCGATGGCAGGGGTGCGTATTGGCTACGCGATGGGGCATCCTTCGCTGATCCGGGCAATGAACGATGTGAAGTATTCTATTAATTCATATACCATGAATTATCCGTCGCTTCAGCTTGGAGTGGCTGCGCTAGAGGATGATGTATATTTTAAGGAATGCTGTGAAAGGATTATAAAAACGCGCGGGAGGGCAAAAGAAACGCTTTGTGGGCTTGGTTTTACCTGTCTTAACAGTTCTGCAAATTTCCTGTTCGCCACACATGAAAGCATGTCTGCGAAAAAGATTTTTGCGGCACTGAAAGAGCGGGGAATTTTTGTCCGCTATTTTGATAAGCCACGCATCGATAATTACCTGCGCATCACAATCGGCACGGAGGAACAGATGGAGCGCCTTTTTAGGGCGTTAAAGGAGATTTTGGGGTAGATAAAAACAGTATATGCCTATACAGAGCCGGAAGGAATTTACGGGAGCTTTGCGGACGGAAATTGCTTCCCTGTTTTAAGGTGATGGGAGGGCATATACGGAACTATAAAAACAGTATATGCCCGTACAGAGGC
>CAMWUU010000396.1 GCA_947177515.1 uncultured Lachnospiraceae bacterium | reverse complement strand
TATGGTTATAAGAGACATGTAAGGGCGTGATTAAGCCAGTGGCAAAAGGAAGCGCCACGGTGACGGCAACCATGAAGCAGGGGGGGAAAACCTATACGGGCGAGATTGCTGTGACGGTGAAAGAGCCATACATATCCATATCCAATAAAAAAACGAAGCTTGTGGCAACGAGCGACTACCAGCTAATTGGGAAGGCATACGGTTTTGACGGCGCGAAGTTTACATTTTCAACCTCCGATGTGCTTACTGCGAAGGTGGATGAGGAAACCGGGCTGCTGCATGCTAGGGCAGCCGGGAAGGCAAAGATTACAATGAAGGATAAGACGAGTGGGAAATCCGTATCATTTGATGTGACTGTGGTGGAGAATACGCAGGAGAATGCGAAGGATGTCTATATAACGACGGAAAAAATGGATAAAAAATATGTCTACAGCGCGCCAAAGAACACCAAAGGGCTGACGGAGGAAGAAAAGGCAAAGGTGGAACGCCTAACTGAAATCCAAAAGCGCATCACGGCGGGAGCTTCCATCACGATTGGGGAGATGGAGGAATATTATATCCAGAAAGCAGAGGATGCAAAGAAAGCGGTGTCTAAGAAGTAAAGGAGGTGCGATATGAAAGGAAAACGGGCAGCCAGCATACTGCTTATCGGTATGCTTTTATGTGTTTTGCTCCAGCCGGCACGCACAGAAGCGGCGGATCCAACCGTAACTTATATCAGCGCAGTTTATACCGGCGAGGCGATTGAGGTTGGGGGGACAATCCCGAGGGAGAAGATATCAGTAACTGCTTCCTTCAGCGACAATACCACGGCGGAGGTAACGGATTTTGTAATGTCGACCGAGCGGATACTGACGGACGGGATGAACAAGGTCACGATTATCTACCGCGGGAAGGTGACGGAGGTTTATGTCCTGGGTAAGAAACCGAGTTCACTCTATGCGATATATAACGGCGAAATGCTTAGTGTCGGCAATAAGGTCGGCGCGGGAAGCCTTACCGTCAACCTGTATTATACGGATGGGAGCATGGAGGAGATTTATGACTACCGGATTGTCAACCCAGTGATCACTTCATCAAACAGCCAGAAGGTTCAGATAACTTACAATAATTTACAGACTGAAGTCTATGTTTATACCCAGCCGGCGAAGACCGTTTCCATGTTGACCGCGGTTTATGAGGGGGAGGGAGCACCGCAGGGTTATGCGATCCCCGAGAAGAACCTGTATGTTACGGCTCTTTATACGGACGGGACATCGGAGCGCATCTATAATTACAGGCTGATTCCACCGGTTGTACAGGAACTAGGGGAGAATAAAATGATGGTAAGTTTTGGCGGTAAGACGGCAGAATTTACTGTAAAGGGTGTGGAACTGACGGCGGAGAGCATTGAGGCGGTTTATCGGGGAGGCAGTGTCGAGGTCGGCGACTATGTCGCGGCGGAGGATGTTACGGTTACGGCGACCTACAGTGACGGAACCAAATCCGTTGTAAAGGACTTTGAATTTTCTTCAGATCGTATTATGATGACGGGTGAGAATACGATTATTATACACTATGGCGGACAGAGCACAACGATTAATGTAAACGGCATTGCCAGGTCAAGTGCAAGTTACAGCAATGCGGCCTCTTTTGAGGTGAAGAACACAAAGGACAGTGCAAAGGTGCAGGTAGCCCTGCCAAAGCGCGTGGATAAGGGAGCCATTGTCGGGAAATCGCTTAAGCCTGATCGGGTGGAGGGATTGTTAAACCGGGTGGAAGCAGAAGTCTTAGAATTTATGGCTTTTGATATTCTGTTGGAAGACGAAACACAGGATGATATATTCCCCCTGACCATGCGGATTGAACTCCCTTCAAAATATAAAGTGACCAATACCGAGAAGGAAAACGGGATTAGCACCTGCCTGTATTATACCCCGAATAGAAAGACCGTGCTGGCACGGGTGAACCTAGAACCTGGGACGGACGGGGTAATTGATGTGGCACTTTTTAGGGCAGGAACCTATATCCTGGTTAAGGAGAAGGAGATTGTGGTGGACGATGCGCCTGACCCGGATGATGATTATCTGTAATTTACTTGTGATTAATTAAATAGATAAGGAAAGAAAACAGGAGCCTGCACCGCATATGTGGTGCAGGCTCCTGTTTGTGTTAGTCTTCCTCCTCATCTTCTTCCACTGCGATTGCAGCGGATGCCGTGGTAACAGTAATTGCAACGGAAATCACGGCAACGATGATGCACAGAAGAATGATCAGTGCCAGTATGATAAGTCCGGTAGAATCATTCATTGGATATAGCCTCCTGTTCTTTCGGTGGATTGGTGGTGCCTTCGCGTACATTGTACCATGTTCTTCAAACATGTTTCCCCGCAGGGCGTGCCCTCCGTTCGCCGTGGAATTTTTTCTCCGCACTTTTGTGCAGTTCCTCTGGTCGAAAGCGAATGGGCGCTGGTATAATGTCTGACGATATTATACCATAAAATACTGGAACTTGGAACGGGGAAAATTATTAATTTTTATTTCCCATATAATGGAAACTGCGGTTCCTGTATTATTGTGGGTTGGAATCAAAAAATGCTGCGACAAAAACGGCTGGTGAATTCCAGTAAATGGTCACTTCATTCAGGGAATAGCAGGCGTAATCATCGAGATAACATTTCATCGGCGGTGTGTCAGGGGCGATCCGCCGTTTGCCGGTTTCATCGGAAGGGTGTGCATTAGGACCACCGGAAACAAAACCCGGGATTGGTTCGTCAATCCCATCAGCAAAGACTGTCCGCATATGTGGGTACCGGCAGGAAATGGTACCATGGCCGGTTACATAACTGTAGCCTGTGGCGTTGCGGCCAAGTAGGTAATGCAGGGAAGACAGTGCGGCTTTTCGGTATTTATGATTTCCGGTA
This sequence comes from uncultured Lachnospiraceae bacterium, assembly GCA_947177515.1. Taxonomy (GTDB): domain Bacteria; phylum Bacillota; class Clostridia; order Lachnospirales; family Lachnospiraceae; genus RGIG4057. Next base: position 469 of record CAMWUU010000396.1, on the reverse strand, counting down.
AGCAGGAAACCGAGAATCAGAAGGATGCCATTGTTTAAAAGGGTCATATTGCTGCCCCAGTGGTAGTCATTCTTTTCCATGGCAACCAGGTATGCGTTTTTTGGAACCAGGGCGGCACAATGGGCAGCAGCCGCAAGAAAGTCTGCGCGGATCTGTGCCCGGGTTGTGAGCATATCCTGCATTTGAAGGTAGTCTTCAAGCTTTGCACAGTCTGTTTCCGAAACAGAGATGCTGGAAAGCAGTCCATCGGAATCCCCGCCGGATAACATTCCTGAAAAAACCTTGTTAATATAGAAAGAAAGGGCACCGAAACCACCCACGGAGGCATATCCGAGTGCAGTTTTGGAAAAATTTTCTGAGTACAGGGCAAGAAAAGCATCAAGAAAGCGCACTTCCCCAGTCAGGGAGAAAAGTTCTGCCGCTGCCCAAAAACGCTCGTCGCGGTCGGAGGAATCGCCGTATTCCCCGG
>CAMWUU010000395.1 GCA_947177515.1 uncultured Lachnospiraceae bacterium | reverse complement strand
GGCTAGGACAGTTTCTATCGGGAACTCAGATTTTGAAACTATAATAACGCGGAATAATTTTTATGTGGATAAAACAAATTTTATAAAAGAGTGGTGGGAGAATGAAGACGTTGTAACATTGATTACCCGTCCAAGACGGTTTGGAAAGACATTGACGATGAATATGGTGGAACGGTTCTTTTCTGTAAAGTACATGGGGAAGGGGGAATTATTTTCCGGTCTGGACATTTGGGGAAACCAAAAATTCAGGGGATTACAGGGAACCGTACCAGTCATTAGTTTGTCTTTTTCAGGTATAAAATGTGACACTTATAAAGATACCATAATCCAGATCCGACAGGCTATTGCCGACCTATATTTAAGTCATCCTGAACTAAGAAACAGCGGTATTCTTCAGGAACCAGAAGTTGAATATTTTGATGGTATATCCAGAAACTTGCCTGAAATGAATTTGGTTGTTTCTTTGCGTAAACTTTGTGGCTATGTACGGGGTTACTACAATAGAAAGGTTATTGTATTGTTGGATGAGTTTGATACGCCATTACAGGCGGCATATGTCCATGGTTACTGGAAGGAGCTTATTTCATTTGTAAGGGGTTTGTTTGAGGCGACTTTTAAAACAAATCCGCATCTTGATAGGGCGCTTCTGACCGGGATCACAAGGGTTAGCAAGGAATCTCTTTTTTCGGGGCTGAATAATCTTATTGTCGTTTCAACTACATCAAGTTTATATGCGGATTCTTTTGGCTTTACACAGGAGGAAGTTTCAGCAGCCCTAAAGGAGTTTGGGTTGGATGAGCAGGAGGGGAAAGTGCAATTCTGGTACAATGGGTTTACGTTTGGGGATAGGACTGATATTTATAACCCGTGGTCCATTACGAATTTTCTTAAATTGCGGAAATTTCAGTGTTTTTGGGCGGACACGAGTGACAATGCCCTTGTAAATGAATTGATCCGCAGAGGGGGCAGGGGAATAAAGATTGCAATGGGGCACTTGCTTGAAGGGGAAACGGTACGTGTGGAGTCAGATGACCACATCGACTTTAGTTTATTGGTTGACGACACTACCATAAGTAATGAGGCGGCGGTCTGGAATCTGCTTCTTGCGAGCGGGTATTTGAAGGTGGAACATAGGTCACAGGAACAGGAAATTGACTGTGAGGGGTATGACCTGAAGATTACAAATGAAGAGGTAAAGCGGATGTTTCGGTCAATGATTCGGGGATGGTTCCCTTCTTCGAGTGGCTATAACGATTTTTTAAAGGCACTTCTTGAAGGCAATACCAAAGAGATGAATTTATACATGAATGATGTTGCCCTTAAAACATTCTCAAATTTTGATTCTGGGAAGAAGCCTTCCGAAAAAGCAGAACCGGAAAGATTCTACCACGGGTTTGTTTTAGGATTAATGGTAGACTTGGCTAACCGATATGTAGTTACTTCGAATAGGGAGAGTGGTTATGGTAGATACGATGTAATGTTGAAGCCAAAGGAGAATGGATTGCCTGCCATCATCATTGAGTTTAAGGTACACAATCCGCAGGATGAGGGTGGACTAAAAGAAACGGTTGTTTCTGCATTGAAACAGATTTGTGATAATAAGTATGCTACAACCTTAATTACGGAAGGATTTCATGAAGAGAATATCAGGGCATACGGTTTTGCATTTGAAGGAAAAAAGGTATTGATTGATGGTGGTGCTATTTCAGAGGTGGAGGGGATACTAGGGCGTGTCTGAAAACTCATATCATTAAAATTATTAAGGACAAAGATTCATTCCCCGGAGGGAAACATATCGGAACCAGCGCCCGTTCGCTATCGACCAGAGAAAAATTCCACAGCAAACGGTGCGCATGCCCCGCGGGGAAACATGTTCGAAGAACATGGTATAACATAGAAAACAATATGCAATCAAAAAAATCATAAAAAAGTAAGCTGACAGAAAGAAAACAAAGATGATTATAGGAGGATGGGGGAGTGGTAAAAAGAAAGGAAAAACAAAAAAATGCCAGGAAAAACCCGGAAAACGGGTTGCAGAAGGAAAAAAGGCGGGCATCTCTGGAGGAATATAAGAAATGGGCGTTTCTTTCATTCTGCCTGATGGCAATGAGCTGGTATATTTGTCTTGCTGTAAATCCTTCTAATTTAGAATTGGTATTTTTGGATTTGTGTTCCGCCATGACCATTCTTTTTGCCGGCTTCTTTTTCATCTGTGTGTGTACGTGGATTGCAGAAAAGCGGGGAAAGAAAATTTCTCCGTACCGGGTATTTGCCGTTGTGGATATTGTCATTGGGACACTCATTGTAACATGCGCGGTTTTGGATATTTGGTTGGATGACGGGTGGTTTGGCGGACTGATTGGGATATTTTTATTGGTATTTGTTGTGCCGGTTGTGCTACTTTTGTTGGCGTTAGATTATATTTTGTATGAGCTGCGTAAATGACAGGGGCAAAAAGCCGCCTGCGGGGCAGATGATAGCCCCGCGCAAAGCGCAATTAAGGGGATGAAGGGGATTGCCAACAGAGCGACTGCGTTTACAATCCCGCATAATGTGCAATCAACAGCGCGCGGAATGTGATATCGCAGGATTTGCGCAGCTTAGAGCGCCAGTCCGTTTCCAACTGCAATCCGAAATAAGGTGCCCAACCCCGGAATTCGCCATCGTAGGTTTCTGCGCGGCAGATGCCGTCCGCCCCGACCTGGCCTAAAATATAGTCCACCTCGGCTTTTAGCTCGGGCAGGTAAGGATATAAGCCGCATCGCACAAGCCATTCTGTTTTCTCAAAATTGACGCGCCGCACCCCGTCCGCAAAATGGTGGTTTTGCCCGTTGCCCGATATGGAATAGCCCTCGTTCAGATACCATAGTGGGCCTACAGCGTGGCCAACCCAACAGGCAACCGGGGTCTGGATGATTTCCATCCGGTCGGTGCGCATGAGGCGGCGGAACGCTTCTGCGAGCATGGCGGTATTCGCCTCATCCATCCACTGCTTTGTGGTGAATGCAAGGGTTTCAAGGTGATAGCGGCACGGCCAACGCTCGTTATTGTTAAATAATCTGCATTTTTTTGTGGGACGTGAAACATCGAGGATGGAATCCACCTCGGTCACCCGCCGGAAAGATTCAAGCGCGACCTGAATCTGGGGCGCAATATCGATAACATCGGCGTAATGTGCCCTTGCGATGCAGGCGCAGCGAATCGTGTTTTGTCCGGAGGCGGGGATTTCAAATTCGCTGTAATAATGTCCCCTTGTCCCATAGCAAAGGTCGGTCAGCTCTGTGGTCACAAAGGCATCCATTGCTCTGTTTAAAAGGGTGGTGCCGTGCAGACCTTTTTCGCCCATATATTTTGTGGCAACCTCCTGGTTGTCGTACTG
>CAMWUU010000394.1 GCA_947177515.1 uncultured Lachnospiraceae bacterium | reverse complement strand
GTTATATATTAAAGAAATAATTATTTTTATAGAATGGATTAAAATTTATAGAAGGTGTGTTTTGGAAAGGAATAATCAATATGAAAACAGCATTCATTACCGGAGTGACAGGACAGGACGGTTCCTATCTCTCCGAATTTTTACTTGAAAAGGGTTATGAAGTTCACGGTATGATCCGCAGGTCTTCTGTTGATTACCGGGAAAGGATTGCCCATTTGGAAGGTGGGAAGAATTTCCATCTACATTATGGGGATATGAGTGATTCTATGGGGCTAGTCAGCTTGTTTAACTGCATTCGGCCGGATGAGGTATATAATTTAGCAGCGCAATCTCATGTGCAGGTAAGTTTTGACGCACCGGAGTACACTGCGGATGTCGATGCAACGGGGGTATTACGTATCCTTGAGGCTGTTCGCCAGTCAGGGTTAGCAAAATCCTGTCGAATATACCAGGCATCCACTTCGGAACTTTTCGGGCGGGTAGAGGAAGTACCACAGTCTGAAACAACACCATTCCATCCATATTCTCCTTATGCGGTAGCAAAGCAATATGCATATTGGATTATAAAGGAATATCGGGAAGCTTACGGAATGTTTGCGTGCAATGGGATACTTTTTAATCATGAATCGGAACGCAGGGGTGAAACATTTGTTACTCGAAAGATTACCCTGGCGGCTGCCCGTATCGCACAGGGAAAGCAGGAGAAGCTGTACCTTGGAAATCTTTCTTCCCTGCGGGATTGGGGTTATGCGAAGGACTATGTGGAATGTATGTGGCTGATTTTGCAGAATGAGAAGCCGGATGATTTTGTGATTGCTACAGGGGAACAACATAGTGTGCGGGAATTCTGTGTTCTTGCTTTCCGGTGTGTTGGCATTGAGTTGGAATTTGTGGGGAAAGGGATGGAAGAAAAAGGAGTGGACAAATCGACAGGAAAGGTTCTTATAGAAGTAAGTCCAGATTTTTACCGTCCGACAGACGTGGTTAATCTTTTAGGAAATCCGGCGAAAGCAAAAAGAGAACTTGGATGGAATCCAACAAAAACTTCTTTTCTTAATTTGGTCAGGCGCATGGTGGATCATGATATGCAAAAAGTTGCGGAGGAGCGTACTTGTTGGTAGGTAATATTTCCTAGAAAAGAAATTCTGGAGAAAGGTATGGTGGAATAAAGAGGATGGAGAAAAATTCCAAAATATATATAGCAGGACATAAAGGAATGGTTGGTTCTGCAATCGTCCGTGAACTTTCCCGTCAGGGTTATACAAACTTGATTGTGAAATCCCATGCAGATCTGGATTTAACCAGACAGGTGGAAGTAGAGGAGTTTTTCAGAGATGAAAAGCCTGAGTATGTTTTTCTTGCCGCAGCAAAAGTTGGTGGGATTTTAGGAAATGCTGTAGGAAAAGCTGATTTCATGTATGAGAATATGGAAATTGAGATGAATGTTATCCATAGTGCATGGAAGAACGGCTGCCGGAAATTAGAGTTTTTGGGTTCTTCCTGTATCTATCCAAGACTTGCCCCACAACCCATAACAGAAAATTGTCTTTTGACTTCGGAACTGGAAAAAACAAATGAAGCTTATGCGCTGGCAAAAATCAGTGGTTTAAAATATTGTGAATATCTTAACACTCAATATAGAACAGATTATATTTCTGTGATGCCTACAAACCTGTATGGACCAAATGATAATTATCATTTACAGAATTCCCATGTACTTCCCGCATTGATCCGGCGTTTTCATGAAGCAAAAGAAAAGAATTTGCCTTATGTAGAATGCTGGGGGGATGGAAGCGCACTTCGGGAGTTTTTATATGTGGATGACCTGGCTGAATTGTGTGTTTTTCTGATGAACAATTATCATGGGAATGAAACGGTCAATGCTGGTACGGGAAAGGAACTGACAATAAAAGAACTTGCTAATCTAGTAGCTGGTATTGTGGGATATACGGGGGAAATCCGCTGGGATGCAAGCAAGCCCAATGGAACACCACGGAAATTATTAAATGTAGAGAAGGCAAAAGCACTTGGCTGGACATATCATACAGAATTGGATGAGGGGATACGCCTTACATACAGGGACTTTTTGGAGAATACAGAAAGACGGGGATTATAAGGAGAAATAGAATGCACATTATATTACTTTCCGGCGGTTCAGGCAAAAGGCTTTGGCCATTATCTAATGATATTCGATCAAAGCAATTTATTTCCATTTTTCAAAATAAGGACGGAAGTTATGAGTCAATGGCACAGCGCATTTATAGGCAGATAAAGAAAGCAGACGCGGATGCGGATATCGTAATAGCGACGAGTAAATCCCAGGTTTCTGCCATCCGAAACCAATTAGGGACGGATGTTTCCCTGTCCGTAGAACCCTGTCGGAGAGATACGTTTCCGGCGATTGCACTTGCCACAGCGTATCTTGCAGACGTAAAAGGGATTTCGAAAGAAGAACCTGTTATTGTATGTCCGGTAGACCCTTATGTGGAGGACGATTATTTTGAAATATTGAAAAATCTAAATGAACAGGCCAGGAAGGGGGAAGCGAATCTTGTGTTGCTTGGAATAGAACCAACCTACCCTTCTGAAAAGTATGGTTATATTATACCAGAGGATGAAAAAGTATTATCCTTTGTAAAGTATTTCAAGGAAAAGCCAGATGAAGAAACAGCAAGACATTATATAGCACAAGGAGCACTTTGGAATGGCGGAGTTTTTGCTTATCGCATGGGCTATATGCTTGAAAAAATACAGGAACAAATAGGGTGTACAGATTATTCTATGTTACTTAGAAGATATGAAAAATTAGAAAAGATTTCATTTGATTATGCAATTGTAGAAAAAGAAAAGAAGATTCAGGTTATAAGATTTTCTGGAAAATGGAAAGACTTAGGTACTTGGAATACTTTGTCAGAAGCAATGCAAGAAACGATATATGGTAATGCGAGAATGGGGGGAGATTGTAAAAATGTCCATGTAATTAATGAACTTGCCATTCCAGTTTTAACAATGGGGTTGAAAGATGCTGTCGTATGTGTTTCTGCGGAGGGGATATTGGTCGCAGACAAGGCACAAAGTTCTTATATTAAACCTTATGTAGATGAGATTGAGCAGCCTGTTATGTTCGCAGAAAAGTCGTGGGGGAGTTATCAGGTGATCGATGTGGGAGATCGAAGTATGACGATTAAAGTTATATTAAATCCGGGGCAAAGAATGAATTATCACAGTCATGAGCACCGGGATGAAGTGTGGGTGGTAGTGGATGGAAAAGGAAAGGTTATTCTTGATGGAATAAGTCGAGAAGTGTGTTCCGGGGATTTGGTAACAATGAAAAAAGGTTGTAAACATACTGTTATGGCCAAAATTATCAAAAATTGCATTTCATCCCTCCTTGTTT
>CAMWUU010000393.1 GCA_947177515.1 uncultured Lachnospiraceae bacterium | reverse complement strand
GGTATGAGCAGGTTGCAGAAAAGTATATGAAATAAAGTGATAAATGGTATTAATCAAACAGCCGAAATTGTTGTATTTTGTACAGGAATGGTGTTTGATGGAATGGGGGGGCAAATTGACCCTATGGGACATGCAGGCGGGAGAATGGATGAAAAAATTACCCCTTGACAATTCGGGAAAGATTGCTTAATATAATACCATATCAGATCCGCAGACATGAAAAATGTAGTGCGAAAGAGGAGTACACCGCGGTTACTGGCAGAGAGGACGGCACCAGGCTGAAAGGCTGTCCCAGGAAAAACGGTGGAAGGTAGCTTTCAAACAGAGCACCTGAGCAAAAAATCCGGGTAGGGTGCTACGGGAAGTCCCGTTACAGACGAATGCTTTTATGAAATTGCCAATGCAGCGTTTTAGCAATTTGGCCAGCGAAGCGTGTAAGAGGCAGCATTTTGCTGTGAATTAAGGTGGTACCACGGTCCTCCGTCCTTATGTGACGGAGGATTTTTTTATGTACACGGGGTGGAGAGGAATATGGCCGCTAAACGGTTCCGCCCCAGCACGCCGAGTAGGGGAAAAGACTTCCACTACTTGATTGCGCAAAACCATGTACCTAAAAAGGAAATTGCTAAAAGGAATGCCAGCCGGACAGTACAGGTTATGTGGCAGGGCAGGGAAAGAGCGGGTTTAAGAGGATTCTATAATTGATTTAGGAAAGGAAAGGGATCAATATGCAGAAAGAACTTGCAAAAAATTATAACCCAAAGGAAATCGAAGACCGGCTGTATGAAAAATGGGAAAAGAGAAAATATTTCCATGCAGAGCCAGATGAAACCAAAGAGCCGTTTACCATTGTAATTCCGCCGCCAAATATTACAGGGCAGCTCCATATGGGACATGCGCTTGACAATACGATGCAGGATATCCTCGTCCGTTTTAAGCGGATGCAGGGCTATAACACGCTCTGGCAGCCGGGGACGGATCATGCGAGCATCGCAACCGAGGTCAAAATTATTGAGCATTTAAAGGAAGAGGGGATCGACAAAAAGGAACTTGGGCGCGAGGGCTTTTTAAAGCGCGCGTGGGAGTGGAAAGAAGAGTATGGCGGACGCATTGTGGAGCAACTGAAAAAAATGGGTTCCTCCTGCGACTGGGACAGGGAGCGCTTTACAATGGATGAGGGCTGTTCAGAGGCGGTTGAGGAAGTATTCTGCAAAATGCATGAAAAAGGCCTGATTTACAAGGGTTCCCGAATCATCAACTGGTGTCCGGTCTGCAAGACTTCGATTTCGGATGCGGAAGTGGAATACGAGGAGCAGTCAGGGCATTTTTGGCATATCAAATATCCGGTGGTTGGCACGGAGGAATTCCTTGAATTTGCGACGACCCGCCCGGAAACGATGCTTGGCGATACGGCAGTGGCAGTGCATCCGGAGGATGAGCGCTATGCGCATTTGGTTGGGAAGACTGTAAGGGTTCCATTTGTGAACCGTGAGATTCCGATTATTGCGGATGCTTATGTTGAGAAGGATTTTGGTACGGGTGTGGTAAAGATTACGCCGGCGCATGACCCGAACGATTTTGAGGTCGGGAAGCGTCATAACCTTCCGGAGATCAACATTATGAATGATGATGCAACCATCAATAAAAACGGTGGGAAATTTGCGGGGATGGATCGCTATGAGGCGAGAGGGCAGATTGTAAAAGAACTTGACGCGATGGGGCTTTTGGTGCGGATCGAGGATTACACCCACAATGTAGGTACACATGACCGCTGCGGCACAACGGTGGAACCGTTAATTAAGCCGCAATGGTTTGTAAAGATGGATGAACTGATTCAGCCTGCCGTGGAAGCAGTGAAGAATAAGGAAGTTGAGTTGATCCCGGAGCGGATGGAAAAGATTTATTACAATTGGACGGACAATATCAAGGACTGGTGTATTTCCAGACAGCTCTGGTGGGGGCACCGCATCCCGGCATATTATTGCGATGACTGCGGTGAAATCACAGTGGCAAAAACAAAAGATGCGCCGAAGGTCTGCCCGAAATGTGGCAGCGTGCAGATCCGTCAGGATGAGGATACACTGGATACCTGGTTCTCTTCCGCTCTGTGGCCATTTTCAACACTTGGCTGGCCAAAGCAGACGAAGGAACTGGAATATTTTTATCCGACGAGTGTTCTTGTGACCGGGTATGATATTATTTTCTTCTGGGTTATCCGGATGATTTTCTCCGGGTATGAGCATATGGGCAAAAAGCCGTTTCAAACCGTGCTTTTCCATGGTCTAGTGCGCGACTCGCAGGGGCGCAAGATGAGTAAATCACTTGGCAATGGTATTGATCCTCTTGAAGTGATTGATAAATATGGCGCGGATGCGCTGCGTTTTACGCTGATTACCGGGAATGCGCCGGGAAATGATATGCGCTTTTATTGGGAGAGGGTGGAGGCGAGCCGGAATTTTGCCAACAAAGTCTGGAATGCATCGCGCTTTATTATGATGAATATGGCCCAGATGCAGGAACAGGGGCTTAACCCGGCGGTTTCTTCCGTTAAGGAGGAGGCACTAACTAGTGCGGATCGCTGGATTTTGTCGAAGGCAAACGAACTGGTGCGCGATGTGACAGATAATCTGGAGCGTTTTGAAATGGGGATTGCGGCGGACAAGATCTATGATTTTATCTGGGAGGAATTCTGCGACTGGTATATTGAGATGGTAAAACCGCGCCTTTATGGCGAGGATGCCGCAAGTAAGACGGCAGCGATCTTTACGCTCCGGGAAGTGCTTACAATAGCCCTAAAACTTTTGCACCCATATATGCCATTTGTGACGGAGGAGATTTTCTGTACGTTAAAGGAAGCGGAAGGCATATTGGAGGAGAATGAGTCCATTATGATTTCTGCCTGGCCGAAATACGATGAGGGACGGCATTTCCCGCAGGAAGAGGAGGCCGTTGAACTGATGAAGGAGGCCATTAAGGCGATCCGCAATGTGCGCACGGAAATGAATGTGCCGCCGTCCCGCAAGGCGACCGTTTTTATTGTTTCCGAGATTGAGAAGGTAAGGGATATTTTTACTGCTGGTAAGGTGTTTTTCGCGCCGCTTGCCTATGCGGGTGAGGTGAGGATTAAAGCGGACAGGGAAGGAATCGACGAAGATGCGGTTTCCGCGGTGATCCATCAGGCTACAGTCTATATGCCGTTTGCCGACCTTGTAGATATCGCGAAGGAAATAGAGCGCCTTACAAAAGAAAAGGGGCGGCTTGAGGGAGAGATACAGCGCGCTTCGGGGATGCTTGCAAACCCGAATTTCGTGAACAAGGCACCGGAGAAAAAATTGGCGCAGGAAAGGGAGAAGCTTGCAAAGTATACAGATATGCTGGAGCAGGTTACAAAACGTCTGGCACATTTAATAAAAT
>CAMWUU010000392.1 GCA_947177515.1 uncultured Lachnospiraceae bacterium | reverse complement strand
ACTTTATGCCCCAAAAGCGCCCCCCGCCCTTCTTTTTGATTCCCATAGAGTTTTTCGGCACATAGTCTGACCGCCAGATGAAGCGCCGCTGTACCGGAAGAAAGCGCCACGGCATATTTTCTCCCAACTTGTTCAGCGGCAACCCGCTCAATCTCATTAATATTCTCCCCCACCGTGGAAACCCAGTTTGTGCGGATCGCCTCGTCCACATATATTTGCTCTTCCCCATGCATCGTTGGGGAGGAGAGCCAGATTTTATTTGGAAATGGCTCTAGTCCGGCAAATCTTGGATCAGATTTATAATCAATCTTTTTCATAAGCCCGCCCCTTTTATTTCGTTTTTATATCCGTACTTATCAATGAAAATCTCTCCTTCCACATTCCTGACATCCTTTGTTCCCTTTCTGACACATTTACCATATTTTGATTTCCTCCCCCTGTTTCTGCTTTTCCCGATTATATATTCATTTTCAAAAATACAGAAAAGATTCTGGCAGGACAGTTCCACCCTCTACGGAATCACCAAAATATTTTAAGTCCCATGTCTAAAAAATATATATTTACACTTTTAAATTTGTACTTACAGAAAAGCAGGCTCCGCCACTTCATCCAATTTGTCCAAAACTACTTCCATCCATAGTTTCCCACAACAAATCAAATGAATGACTTTTCCTGCTATAACCAAAATCCATCCTGAATGCGGCAATGCGACAATTCTTTCTGGATCTCTTCCTATTATGGTTTGTTAATCCCCCAACACTTTCCCCTAATATCCGGTCTTTTCTTCTATACCGTTTCTTCCCTCACCCTTCTTTATCCAATCCGGGGACGGGCTTTGTAGCACATCGGCAGGGGGTCTTCCCGGCTTCACACTCCACACCATCCCCACGGACTCCAACTGCCGAACCTGCTCCCCACTCAATCCCCGTTTTGTCCTCCCCCCATATGCACAACGCTGGTTTGAAATCCATTTCCCGAGCCGGTAACCATCCTTACAGATATACTGGTTTGGGACGGCAAGGTTCCCATTCTCACAAAAATATTCCTGTGCATGCCGGAAACCATTTTGCCATGGGTCACCAAATTCCCAGACCATCCCGATACCATCGAGCAGACGAACCTGCCAGCCTGCAAGTTGTCCACCCCTGCGGCTTACGCGCTGGTGCTGCAGCCATACGCCAAGCTTTTTCCCATTCGCGCCCAGATAGCGCTTTGGGATGGACAAATTCCCATGTTCCCGGTAAAACTCCTCCGCTTCCACATATTGCTGCCGCCAGGATAATTCCGTTTTTGACATGGCGGACACCAGGCCAATCGAAGATAACATTTCTATTTGGCAGCGGCTTAATGGTTTTATCCCTTTTTTTTCCTGCTGCCGGTCACTGCCTGCCGCAAGCCTCAATTTTTGTTCCCAAATCCACCGCCCAAGCCAGATCCCCTCCACAACATAGTCCGCTGGCATTTCAAGGTCCCGATGCTCCCCATAATATTTTTTTGCCAGCGCAAACCGATGCTCCCATGGGTCATGTCCTTCCAAAACCATCCCAATCCCCTCAAGCCTTTGCATCCGCGAAGCCAGGATCTCCTCCCGCATTGTCTTTGCAGGATATCCCAGCTTTCCTTTCCTCCCGACTTCCTTTTGCCTGCGGATCCAGCGTCCCAGGTGACAGCCATCTTTGGTTACATAGGTTGCCGGAACCGCCAGATCCCCATGCTCCTTATAATATTTCTCTGCTTTACGGAAATTCTTTTCCCAGGCAGCTTCCTGCCTCCCCTGCCAGCACATCCCGATTGCCTCAAGCCGCTTTATCTGTCCTGTGCTTAAACATCCTGCTGTCTTGCCCCGGTATACCTTCCTCTGCGTGGCCACCCACGCCCCGAGGGAATACCCGTCCGCCGTGGTATAAGACGCTGGAACTTCAAGGTTCCCAAAAGTTTTATAATATTCCTTTGCCATCGCATACATCGCATCCCACGATGCTGCCAGCGTTTCATTCAACTGTGAAAACAGCCTCCTGCAATCCTTAACCTCGTCAATAATCTGGAAGCGTCCCTTTAGGATCCCCTCCTCCCCATCCGCTGCCCCGGACGCAAGAACCGCTTCCCGCAGTTCTTCCTCGATTGCACCGATGCTGCAAAGATTTTCAATGTTCATTACAATATCAAAAATAACCGGTGTTTTCTTCCCGCCTGTCGCAAGCGCCCGCCCGATCTGCTGCTTGTAGATGGTGGGCGAAACGGTTGGGCGCAGTAAAATCACGCCATCCACTCCCTCCACATGGATCCCCTCATTCAGCATATCGATGCAGTAAAGGAGTTTTAAATGTGTACTTTTATCTGTCTGGAAGGCTTTGAATTCCCATAAGGTTCCCGGGTCGTCCGAATAGGCCGTGTAAATATGCGGAGCTGTGTCCACTCCAGAAAACCATTCGGCAGCAAGTTCCTTCATCTCATTTAAGTGGTTGTAATTTGCACAAAAAACAATATATTTTCCAAGACCTGCGGTTTTCTCCCCCTCGGGCGAATCTTTGATTATGAATTCTTCTTTTTTATAGTCGAATCCTTCACAAAAAACAGCATTCTGTAACTCTGCTGCCCCACAATCCTTCCCCGCTGTCCCAGGCAACATATGCCTCGCAAAGACTTCCGAAAGCCCGTCCGCCTTCCCGAGCGCACGCCTAAGTGCCTCGAATTCCTTTTCTGCCTTATCCCGCACCGCCCTGTTCTTTGTCTGCCGCACGCGCGCCTGGTAACGTTCTAATTCTTTCTGGTACGAATAAACTGAGAGCACATACTTCGGTGCGGGCAGGATACCTTTTGCAATGGCTGCCCCAAGTGTCAGCTCTGATGCCACATTCCCCCCGAACAGTTCCCATGCCATATCGCGCTGGTTATCCAGGTAACGGATATTTGTTGCCGAAAGTCCCAGGATTTTCGCCTGCGGGTATATTTTTTGCAGCCGTTTTACCCCCCTGCCCCACTGGGCTGCGCCGCATCGGTGGAATTCGTCCAGGATGATATAGGCCGGGTTCAGCCCCGCAAGTGCTTCCTCCCCCATCCGCATCAATTTCGCATAGGTAAAAAATTGGATGTTTTCCAATTTATCACCGCCTGCCTGCTGCCACTTTTCTTCCTGCGTGGCAAAGATATATTCGGAAGGCGAAAGCCAGCAAACAATCTCGCCCCTGTGATCGGCACAGAGCTGAAAGGCAAGAAAGGACTTTCCTGTCCCGGTTGGGTGGATTACCGCTGCCCTGCCCGTCATTTCCATCATCTCCACCGCCGCCTCATAGGCTTTGCGGTTATGCTCAAACAGTATATTTCCCATGGACGGCTCCTTTCGCAGTCTTTTCTGTTTATCTCCAAACTCCAGTACATATATTATTAAAAATCTAATGAATCAACGTACTTCATGACTAAATGGGAA
>CAMWUU010000391.1 GCA_947177515.1 uncultured Lachnospiraceae bacterium | reverse complement strand
CGAGCCGGTTTATGTCGTATTAATGATTTTTTCCACGGTTGTCGATTATACTCACGGGATGTTAGTGGACTCTAACCTGAAAAAGGGAAACCGGGCGAGGGCAAAATATTTTGTGATCGAGTCGATGGTCATTAATTTGGCACTTCTTGGATTCTTTAAATATGCGGATTTTTTGATTGGTAATGTGAATGCCTTGTTTGGCAGTGAGATTCCCCTGCTCCACCTAGCACTTCCGATTGGGATTTCTTTTTATACATTCCAGACCATGTCCTACACGGTTGATGTTTACCGCGGGCAGGCAAAGGTGCAGCGCAATATTATTTCGTTCGGGGCATATGTGGCGCTGTTCCCGCAATTAATCGCAGGCCCGATCGTGCAGTATAAGACGGTTGCCGAGGAGTTAGATACAAGAAGGGAGAATTGTGACCTGTTTGCGTCCGGCGTAATGAAGTTTATGTGCGGTTTCGGGAAAAAGGTGCTGCTTGCAAACAATATCGGTATGCTCTGGGATACGGTGAGTGCTATGTCGCCGGGAGAAACTTCCGTGCTTGCGGCTTGGCTTGGCATCACAGCATATTGTTTTCAGGTCTATTTTGATTTTTCCGGATACTCGGATATGGCAATCGGTCTTGGGCGGATGTTTGGATTCCATTTTCTGGAAAATTTCAATTATCCATTTATGTCAAAAAGCATTACGGAATTTTGGCGCAGATGGCATATTTCACTTGGGAGCTGGTTCCGGGAGTATGTATATATCCCGCTAGGCGGCAACCGCGTGGGTCTGCCAAAGCAGGTGCGCAATATTGCGGTAGTCTGGCTGCTTACCGGGATCTGGCATGGAGCGAACTGGAATTATGTGCTCTGGGGTGTGTATTTCGGTATTTTCCTTGTGATCGAGAAATTCTTTCTGGCGAAATATCTAAAACGTTTGCCAAAGGTAGTTTCGCATATTTATACTTTGTTGATTGTGTGGGTCAGCTTTGTGTTTTTTGGACTGGAAGATCTTTCCCGCGCTGGGGAGTTTATCCGATCCATGTTTGTGCCGGGGAGGGCGGGCTTTGTCGATGTGCAGGCACTGTATTTGTTGCGTAATTATGCGGTGGTCTTAGTGATTCTGGCATTTGGCGCAACGGATCTGCCAAAGCGTGTGGCGGATTGGCTGCTGGTTGGCGTTTCTAAGAAACCAGCAGTGGATGCTGATACTAAAAAAGAGCAAACAGTAGCGGGAAGCGTTGCGGTAAAGAAAATTCGAACAGAGCCAGCGGAAGGAGGGAAGATGCCTGTATCCCACGGCAGGCTTATTTTTGCAACGGCAGCAAGGATGGCGTACCTTGTATTGGTATTTGTTATAGCAATGGCCTATGTGGTGGATGCGACATACAATCCGTTCTTGTATTTTAGGTTTTAGGCTGTTGTGAAAATTGTTTCCCCAGCGTAAATTAGAAATGAGTTCAGTTTATGGTACTGCAATATTCAAATGGGAAAAGTGCGGATGAAATCAGCGCTTTTGTAAGATTTTCGGCAGATATTTACAAGGGAATTTGCTGTTTTGCGGGGCAAATCCAGTATAAGGAAATGTTTAAGTCGGTATTTGCCTGAATTTGCGAAGAAGGATTTTGCAAGGCATTTACAGGAAATAATATATGGGATGGAGAAGGAGTTGCCGGATGGAAGGACAGGGTCAAAATTCGGAAAATAAAATAGCGAACAGAATCATCACTGCCGTATTCCTCCTGTTAGTTTTTGGGTTGACAATCGCTGGGCTTTTTTCGCCGGTGCGCGCCCGCTCAGAGAGTGAAAACCGGAATCTAGCGCAGAAGCCAGCGTTTTCATGGGAAGCCTTGTTTGCAAAAGAGGAAGAAAAGCGCTATACTGTTCTGTATGAAGAGTATCTTTCAGACCAGTTTGTTGGGAGGGATGCATGGATCGGGTTAAAAACAAGGACGGAACGGCTGCTTGGAAAGACGGATATCAATGGTGTTTATTTTGCCGAGGATGGTTATCTGGTCACAAAAACAGAGGCCTCCGCGGTGGATCATGTGCAGGAGGAAAAAAATATCACAAGGCTTATTGATTTTGTGGAAAAATATCAGGAAAGCCTTGGAAAAGGGCATGTCCATGCAATGATTGTGCCGACTGCTGCCCATATCTTGGTGGATAAACTTCCGCCTTTTACGTCGGAGTATGACCAGGGGGCTCTTCTTGACCGTTTGGGGAAGGAATTGCCACAGGGCAGTTTTATTGATGCGGGGGAGGAGCTTTTTGCACATGCGGATGAATATATTTATTACCGCACTGACCATCATCAGACAGCGCTAGGTGCGTATTATGATTATCGTGCATGGGCGAAAGCAACAGGGCATACAGTGCGTGAATTGTCGGAATACGGGATGAGTATCGGGAGCGAAGAATTTTATGGTACGCTCTATTCCAAAATCAACCTGCCGATGCGCCCGGATACGGTAACAATCTACGACGATGGGAAGTCATACCGCGTAGAATATGATATGAGCGGGAAGAAGCAGAATGGACTGTTTGTAAGTGAGAGGCTTGCAGAAAAGGATAAATACATGGTTTATCTGGACGGAAACCATGCGATGGCGGATATTGTGCAGCAGGAGAGTGGTAAGCAGGACGGGGGAAAGCGCACGCTCCTTGTGATAAAGGATTCGTATGCGCATACCTTTGTGCCGTTTTTGGCACAGGACTATGACAGGGTTATCATGGTGGATTTCCGCTACTCTAAAATGCCAGTTTCCATGATGATGGAGCAGTTTGGGGTGACAGATCTCCTTGTGATGTACAACGCGACAAATTTTATTTCGGATGAGAATTTGTATCAGTTGGAGAGGTAAAGATCGAAAATGAAGGGGATCCTATTTTTAACGCAGGCTGGGTGGACGAACAGAGAATAACAGGATATGGTATTACCTCTTTATTATTGTTACGCCATATGAATAGGCGGCGGCTTTGAATTACTCAAAACCGCCGCCTTTTGGAAAAGGAGCAATGGGATAATCATTTGCGATAAATCAGAGTGGTTTATTCTTTCTTCCGTGTCAAGAAAATTCCAATGATTGCACCAATCAGGATAATCGGTGCTGCTCTTACAAACAGCCATTCAAATGAGTGAAATGCCGTTCCGAAAATGGCGGTTTCAGGATCACTATAATCCCAACCCGAGTAAGGACTTTCTAATACCAATAAGATTGCAAAAATTACTACTGTGACTATGCATAATGAGATAAGAAACCAATGTAGAATTCTCTTTCTTGTGGTTTTTCTCTGTGCAAGCTGCATGTTTATCACCTCCAGTTTTGCGGAGATCGCCTTTAAGTCATCAACTTTCGACTCAATGACGTTTTCTCCAAGCAACGTACTCACGGGTGTTTCAAGCACTTCCGATATGGAGATCAACATATCAGAATCGG
>CAMWUU010000390.1 GCA_947177515.1 uncultured Lachnospiraceae bacterium | reverse complement strand
TATAATTTAAAATGACAAAGGTGTCAGCAGGTGCGGATGCGTTTGTCCCTCTTGTCTATCCTGCTGGTTTCGTGACCAGCAGGATAAAGATATATTTATAAACTCCAGGAAGAAGGGTGCCATTTGGCATCCTTTTTTTTATCCAGAAAAAGGGGGTGAATCCATGGGGAGACCGAGAAAATTTAAAAATGTAAAACAATTAGAGCAAGCATGGCAGGCATTTAAGGATGAATGTAACAATCAGGTTGTACTAACCCATGAATTCAGTGCCAAGAATTCGGAGTTTGTCAGCAAGGAATTAAAACGCAGCATAACCTACACCATTGAGGGATTCTGTGTGTATGCTGGGATTTCCCGTTCTGCGTTTTATGAAACATATGCGGAAGATAAACATTTTTCGGACATGGTTACGCGCATCCGGGAAGAGTGTGAGGTGGATGCGCGGTCAAAGTTTGAGTTGGGGGTGATCCCAACACAGCTTGCCGGGCTATGGATGAGCCGACACGGGTATTCGGCGAAGACGGAAGCAAATGTGGATCTTGAGCCAGTGGTCATTTTGAATGACCTGAAAGAGTAAGTGGTGGCACTGTGAAAATCTCATTGCAGGAAGTGGTGGGGAAACATTATGCGGACTTCTGGGGGACGCGCAAAAGATACCGTGTTTGTAAAGGTTCGAGGGGATCAAAGAAAAGCAAGACCACCGCCTTGAATATGATCTGC
Organism: uncultured Lachnospiraceae bacterium; assembly: GCA_947177515.1. Classification (GTDB taxonomy): domain Bacteria; phylum Bacillota; class Clostridia; order Lachnospirales; family Lachnospiraceae; genus RGIG4057. Next base: position 2,712 of record CAMWUU010000390.1, on the reverse strand, counting down.
CGGTTGTTCCAATACCCTGAAAGTAATGCGTTGTGTGTCCGGCGCTATTCCAATACGCTGCGGGATTCCGTTTACAGTGACCTGAAATGGGCAATCCATAGATTGGGGTTGGATCGGCAGTTTGACTGTATGGTTTCCCCGATGCAGATTACACGCCGCAGCACAGGGCAGAAGATTTTGTTCCGTGGGCTGGATGATGGTTTAAAAATCACTTCGATTTCCGTTGATAAGGGTGTTCTGTGCTTTGTCTGGATTGAGGAGGCATATGAGATTACGGATGAGGAGGACTTCAATAAACTTGACCTCTCCATCCGTGGTGAAGTGCCGGAGGGGTATTTCAAGCAAATCACCCTGACCTTTAACCCGTGGAGTGCCACAAGCTGGTTAAAGACCAGGTTTTTTGATGCGCCGGATGAGGATACCTTTACCAAAACAACCACCTGGCAATATAACGAATGGCTGGACGAAGCAGACCGGAACATCTTCTTGAAGATGAAACGAACCAATCCCCGCCGGTACCGCATAGAAGGCGAGGGGGAATGGGGGATTGCAGAAGGGCTGATTTATACCAATGTGGTATGTGAAGAGTTTGATGTTGGCTTGATCCGGGCAATCCCCGGTATAAAATCGGCATTCAACCTTGATTTCGGCTTTACGGATCCCAATGCCTTTGTGTGTGAGCTGGTGGATAATGCTGCAATGCGGATATACATTTTTGATGAATGGTATCAAACCGGCGTTACCAACAAAATCATAGCGGAACAGATTAAGAAAATGGGCTATGGCGGGCAAAAGGTGATTTGCGATAACGCGGAGCCAAAGAGCATTGCAGAATTGCAGGAGGAGGGGATTAAAGCAGAACCTTCCCGCAAGGGCAAGGATAGTGTGAACCACGGGATTCAGTTGATACAGAACTATCAAATTGTGGTTCATCCCAGGTGTATAGAGTTCAAGAAGGAAATTGAGAACTATTGCTGGGGTAAGGATAAAGATGGGAAGTTGACCGATAAGCCGGATCATGAGTTTTCCCACGGTATGGATTCGATGCGGTACGGGGTGGCGAAGCTCCTGCTGCCGGATGCATTCAGTTTTGATTAAAGAGGGTGGTTTCTTGGAAGGGATGGCAGTGAAATGTTAGATTTTATTGATTTTTTTAGGAACAAGGTTTCCAACATGATCCGGCAGGGGGCAGGAAGCCGCATGTCTGACCGGGAATTCTTAGAGAGGGAGATTGCCAGATGGAAGAACAGCCCGCAGCGCGCCTTGCAGATCCGGGGGAGCCTATACTATGAGGGGGAACATGATATCCTGCGCCGCAAAAGGACGGTGATCGGGGAGGACGGGAGATTGACGTGGGTTGAAAACCTCCCAAACAACCGTGTCGTTGACAATCAGTATGGCAAGGTAGTAGACCAGAAGACCAACTATCTCCTTGGCAATCCCCTGGTATTGGAAGGGAAGAATAACCGTTATATCGAAGAACTAAAACAACTGTTTAACAAGCGGTTTTTTAGGACACTGAGGAATGCGGGGAAGGCGGCACTGAACAATGGGATTGCCTGGCTGTTTTTGACTTATGATGAGGAGGGGAAACTTGCCTTCCGGATGTTCCCCGGATATGAGATACTGCCCTTCTTTAAGGATCGGGAACATACGATGTTGGATTTTGCTGTCCGGCTGTATCTGGTGGAGGGGTATGAGGGGCAGATACGGAAACTTTATGAGAAGGTGGAAGTTTATGATTTGCAGGGGGTACATCGTTTTGTGCTGGATGGCGGGATATTGATCCCGGATGTGTGGAAAGAAGGGGAACCGGAAGAGGTGTCCTATGTGATGGCTTCCGGTGCGGATGGCACAGTAAGGGGGCTTAACTGGGAGAAAATCCCACTCATCCCATTAAAATACAATGAAGAGGAAATCCCGCTATTGAAGAAGGTAAAGCCCCTCCAGGATGGGATTAATACCATGCTCTCGGACTTTGAAAATAATATGCAGGAAGATTCCAGGAATACAATCCTGGTACTGAAAAACTATGAGGGGACGAACCTTGGGGAATTCCGGCGCAACCTTGCGACCTACGGTGCGGTTAAGGTGCGCTATGACGGAGAAACAAAGGGCGGGGTGGAAACCCTTGAGGTGGCAGTGAATGCAGAGAATTATAAGTCAATCTTAGAGTTGTTCAAGAAGGCACTGATTGAGAATGCCATGGGGTATGACGCAAAGGATGACCGACTTTCGGGGAACCCGAACCAGATGAATATCCAGAGCATGTACAGTGATATTGATTTGGATGCGCATGGGATGGAAACGGAATTCCAGGCGGCATTTGAAGAAATCCTCTGGTTTGTCAATGTCCACCTTTTTAATACCGGGAAGGGGGATTTCTTTGGGGAGCAGGTGGAGGTTATTTTTAATCGTGATATCCTGATCAACGAAACGGAGGCGATTGCCAACTGCCAGGCATCTGTGGGGATACTCTCGGACGAAACCCTTGTAAGCCAGCACCCATGGGTGGATGACCCGGCGCAGGAATTAAAACGTTTACAAGAGCAGAAGGAGGAAGAACAGGCGGAGTTTGAACAGCAACAGGGATATAACCCATTCCGGCAGCAGGGCAGGCAGGATGATGTTTCTGGGGAGTCCCCGCCAAAGAAAGGAGGTGATCCGGGTGAAGGTGAAAAAGTTTGATGTACTGACCGTCCCGCTGGAAGT
>CAMWUU010000389.1 GCA_947177515.1 uncultured Lachnospiraceae bacterium | reverse complement strand
TCCCATCCCCAATATCATTCGATCCATTATATCCACATCAAACAACTTCGGTGATAATCCATTTTTTACTGCATCTTCCAAACAAAGTCCGCCATCCCTCAGCGTGCAATCCAATATCTGAACGCGTTCATCCATATTTTTCCTCCGCCTTGTTCCTGATAATCCCATTGTTTTGTATCTGTAAAAATTCCCTAATTTCTCTACACATATATCCTGAAATATCCCCCCCATCATCATTATACTTTGTCCAATCTACTACTTTTTCCACGGCCTGTTCAATCCTCCATCTCGATTTCCATCCTAGGATATGTCTTATTCTCGAACAGTCCAATTTTAAAAAATTAGCCTCATGTGGACCGCCGTCATATTCCTTTACCCACTGGATACAATCCCCAATTCGTTCATTCCATTTTCGGCAAAATAATTCGACCAGTTCCCCTGTAGTCAGACAGCCGGACTCATCCGGTCCGATATTATAATTACCCGCTAATCCCTTGTCTTTATATTGCGCCTCTGCAATCAATAAATATGCTGTTACAGGTTCTAGTACATGTTGATAAGGTCGCGTGGAAAAAGGATTTCTAACAACAATCTTTTCCTTCTTCTTTGCAGCCCGAACACAATCCGGAATAATCCGGTCTTCCGCAAAATCCCCACCGCCTATTACATTTCCGGCTCTTGCCGTAGAAACGGCAACATCCATATCACACAAAAAAGATTTTACATAACAACTTGTAACAAGTTCCGCACAAGACTTGGAATTTGAATATGGATCAAAACCATTTAATTCATCGCTCTCCCGATATCCCCATTCCCACTCTTTGTTGAAATATACCTTATCCGTTGTTACATTCACAAAGGATTTCACTGTCCGGCTTGTCCTGACACATTCTAGCACATTAACCGTTCCCATCACATTAGTTTCATAGGTATATGCAGGTTCTTTATAAGACTCCCTTACCAATGGCTGCGCTGCCATATGTATCACAATTTCCGGCATCGTTTCATAAAACACTTTTCTAAGACCTGCCAAATCCCGGATATCGCCAACCACAGAATTCATCTTCCCTGATAGTCCACATATTCCAAATAGATTCGGATCGGTTGGCGGCTTTAATGCATACCCCGTCACCTTGGCACCTGCCATAGTCAGAAGCTGACACATCCATGCACCTTTAAACCCTGTATGCCCTGTTACAAGTACCCTTTTTCCACTATAAAATTCCATATCTAACATAAATCCCCTCCTATTTACTAATTCCACAGCACCCAGGGAGCATTCCCTGAAGCTGCTAAATCCTCTAATTGCTGTTTATCCCTCTGGGTATCCATACATTTCCAAAATCCTGTATGACGGTACGCCATAAGTTGTCCATCCATTGCAACACGCTCAATCGGCTCCTTTTCAAATACAGTCGAATCCCCTTCAATATATCGAAAAATATCAGGATTCAATACCATAAAACCGGCATTGATTACCCCACCATCTACAGCATCCTTTTCCCTGAATTTTTGCACTATCCCGTCCGTACCAATCTCTAGAACACCAAACTGCTGTCCGACATTGACTGCCGTCATGGTGGCAATCCTGCCATGACTTCGGTGGAATTCTACCAATTTCCGGATATCCACATTGGAAACCGCATCCCCATAAGTTAACATAAAAGGCTCTTCCCCTATATATGATTGAATCCTTTTTACCCTACCACCCGTCATCGTATTAAAGCCGGTATCTACCAGTGTAACTTTCCAAGGCTCCACTGCATTAGAATGCACCTCCATTTGATTTTCCCTAGTAAAATCAAAAGTAACATTACTATTATGCAGATAATAATTTGCAAACCACTCTTTTATAATGTGCTGCTTATAGCCGCAACAGATGACAAACTCATTATACCCATAATAGGAATATCCCTTCATAATATGCCATAAAATTGGCTTACATCCAATCTCGATCATGGGCTTCGGCTTCAAATGACTTTCCTCGCTAATCCGTGTTCCAAAACCACCAGCTAAAATAACTACCTTCATATTTTCCCCCTATCCGTCGTCACTTTTCTTCCAATATTTGTAAATTTATATATTTATCCAATTTACTCACTAAACGGTATTAATGAAACATACTAAGTGAAAGAACATGACATCCCAGGATAAAACAAGTCACAAACACCATATAATTACTTTCTTTCATAGTTTTTGCCCCCTCCTTGTCATACAAAATATTAGGAACACAAAATGCAAAAACATAATATTCAAACAGATAAGCTATCAATCCATATCTCCATTCAATATGTACGGCAAGCAATGGTGCTACTGCCCCTGCCACTACTGTCCACCACAATAACAACTCTTCTTTGCCACATAACACATTTCTTAATTTCCTGCTCAACATAATATACAGAAACGTTCCTAAAAGAAAATAATTAAATGTGCTAAACAAATAAAAGGACGTTTCCATCTTCCAGCCCGTCACAGGATATGGATTATTATTTTTCGTATCCATCACAGTCAAAGCTTTTTTCACCATCATAACTAGCGTATCCACCGGCGCGGCAGCATACCCATATAATGACTGTTCCATTGTCAGCTCCATCGCGCTGGTATATCCAGCAATTTGGGCGATGGATGCGACCTGCCCATCCTGAACCGCATATGGATACCCGCTTATAAGCCCTTTCACCGCATGATTGAGATCCATTTCCATCAAAGTTCTCTCCTCACTTGTCCAGGCTCCTTCTTTATCATAAGCTAAAATTCCTCCATTCTCACCTTTCACCTGATTGATCAGAATCTGCGGAATACATATCACCAGAAAACTTATTATAAAGGTAATAACGGCAATACATATCTTCTTTCCTCGATGAATTTTTTTTAAGACTAGATATTCTGTTTCTCCTTTATTTTTATAGATTTCCTTAATAATATAAAAACCAATAAAAATAATAAGTATAATCACAACCCCAATCCGGTAAGTGGTTCTGATCGAAAGAGATATTGAAAATGCCAGTCCACTCCCAAGCACATATCGAATTTTTCCATACTTTAAAAACATTAAAAGAAATACTGCTCCTGCTATATAACTTGTCACACCGCGTAAATCCGATAAAACAGCCCAGAAAGTTCCCTGCCAAAAAATTGCGTAGACTAAAACCAGTAATACAATCTGCCACCGACATACTTTTTTCCCATGAAAAATTTCATACAATTTAGGCAAAAAATATCCAAAAAGGATTGATGCGGAAAATGCCGGAAAAACAAAATATAATATAAAGGGATTTATATTGCATTTTAGTCCAATCCATTGGGCAAGACCCGCAGCAAAATAATTACCATATCCACGAAAACAGGGAACTCCCTTAATACACTCAACCAGATAGTCCTTTGTCCAGTCCCCCGTTACAAATTTCTTTGCTGTAAACCAGTAATCAATCTGATC
>CAMWUU010000388.1 GCA_947177515.1 uncultured Lachnospiraceae bacterium | reverse complement strand
TGTCCGCTTTCATCGTTCATTTCCTGTACTAATCTTGTATAGGGCAATTTCATATAATCTTTAACTTCCATGTTTTCCTGCTCCTTTCCGCTTGTTATGCTATGCCAGGATAAGGGGATTATTCCCCTATCCTATTCAGAACATCTACGATATAAGCCTTTTTTAATGGATTTTCTTGTTTTATTGTTATCAAATCTCCTGTTTCTTTATTCAGATAATGCTTATGGCTTCCTTTTTGTCTTGCCGGAATATAGCCGTATGCTGCTAAAACTTTGTCTATTTCTTCTGGCCGTATTCCATTTGGCTGTTGCTTCATTTTTTCAATTAGCTTTTTTACGTTTGGCACTGTGATTATCTCCTTTCTATAATATAGTATCATATATAGTACTATATGTCAATGCCAAAATAAAGCATTGCTTCTATGTTTGTGTAGTATCAAAACAGATGAACGGTTATTCTGTAACGGATAATATGCAATTACTGTATGAAAATAATCTGCCATTGATAAAAAGGTTTTTAAAGCCGTATACCACTTATGAGCCTATGGAGGACTTGAAAGAGAGAACCATATAATAAGAGAGATTTTCATAAATAATCAGACTATGGCAGCAGTAGCCAGAGGGCAGGGCATACCATTTGACAGGATAAGGAAGATTAAGGAAAAGGTTGGCGAAAGCTACGAACAGGCAGGGCAAGGCGTGAGTTATTAGAAAAATTTGATATTGTGGAAGCCGGGGCATATAGAAACAGCATGAATAAATATATTGAGCATGGTTTTACTTCTACGGTGGAGTATATCGCTTTACGGAGGGCAGACATACAAGCCGAGTATGAAGAACGCAAAAAGCAGATAGAAGCTATGTTTCAGCAGAGGAAAAGAAAGTGTTTGTGAGTGTTCAAAAGTAGGTAAAAATGTTTTTTCGTAACACATTTGTAGCACACAAATAGCTTGAAAAGCCTTGTTTTATGCGGTTTGAAGTTCTTAAAGAGATAGTTTGGAACAGAATAAGAGATTTAGTAAAACCCTTGAAAGTCCAGTATTTTCAAGGGTTTTCTTTATGCTTGCGTTTTCTGCTCCTTTCTCCTTAAAACATAGGATATATCTAAAAACGGATTCCTGCGTTCTGCACGCCCAAAAGGAAGCAGTTTTCAAAATGTTTGAGGGGATTTTGTTACAGCCTTGGATCCACTGGTTCACTTTCGAGGGCAAGCACCCCAAAAGAGCATTCGTGCACTTTGTATAGGGGTTCTCCATGTACGAAACGTTCCAGGGATTCCATGCCAAGGGAAAATTCCTTAAGCGCCAACGCCCTCTTGCGGCTGAGCGAGCGTTTTTTCAGCCGCCCTAAGTGCTCCGGTTCCAGGTATTCCGCGCCGTAGATAATGCGCAGGTATTCCCTTCCCCTGCATTTCACAGCGGGCTGGAGCAGCATGTGTCCCTGGCGGCAAAGGAAGGTTTCCGGTTTGACCACCATGCCCTCGCCTCCTTCTCTGGTAAGGGAGAGCCACCAGTCAACGCCTTTTTGTATGCTGTCCTCGCTTGTTGTATCAACACATAGATAAGGAGTTTCCATAAAAACCGGATCGGAGCCGGTAATGTATTTTTTAATGGTTTCCATATGCCATACATGTGTTTCCCCGGAAAATACTCTGCCTTCTGATGCGAGGATATGGAACGGGGCGATGCGAAAATCATCAATGCCATTTACTGTCCAGCAATATTCACGGTAAGCCTGTATATAGCGTTCTATGTCATCCCGTTTTGTTTTAAAGCGGGTAAGCAGCACTGCGGGATCGATATTTTGCCCGGTAAAACTCGAATCTGTATGGGCAAAAATTTCCCTTCCCCCGGTCTGTCCCAGTGCCTGTATGGCGGCAGAAAGTCCCTTAAAGGCTGCATTTCCGGTGGCGGCGTACTGGGAACGGATCAGTCCCTGGGCTTTTTGTGACCATGGCATCAGTTCCGTGTCAAGGCAAACCCAGTCAGTTGCAAAATCCTCAAAGAACCCAGTTTTTGTCAGTACATGGTCAAGCCGTGCAAGCAGGCTTTCTTCCGTTTCCGGCTCATCGAAAAAGCGTCTGCCCGTGCGGCTGTAAATAATTCCCCTGGTGCCATCGGCAATGCCAAAGCGTTTCTGTGCTGTCTTAGCGTCCCGGCACAGAATGATTACCGCGCGTGAACCCATATGCTTTTTTTCGCATATCATACGATTCATCCCCTTGCTGCTATAGTAGGAAAATGCTTGCAGGGGGTGTTCCAGATAACCGTCAAGCCCACTTGTTTCACACGGCGACATAGTGGGTGGAAGATAGATTAACCAATGTGGGTCTGCGGCAAAGCGCGACATGGTTTCTAAAGCGGCGGATGCGTTGTTTCCATCAATATCGACCGATGGAAGCAGTCTTGTGGTGATGTGCATTTTATGGTTGAAATCGCCCACCATAAGCATATCCGCCATATCCGCATCGGTTTCGGTATCTAAGGGTTTGGCTGGCGTAAAGTATTCTTCCTTTGCATCTACATGTACAAACTCCCGCTCCGGATAGCGGAACGCAGTCAGTTTTCCACCGAATACGCAGCCAGTATCAATGCAGAATGTGCCGTTCAGTGATTTTACTTCCCTGTCTGCAATATGGCCATACACAATGGTTGCACGCCCCCGGTAGTCCGCTGCCCAGTCAAGACGGACAGGCAGGCCGTAAGAATCCGTTTCGCCCGTGGTTTCGCCGTACAGGCAGAATTCCCGTATTCTTGATGAGGTTCGCCCGATATATTCCTGTTTCAATCCGGCGTGTGAGATTACAAGCTTTCCGTCGTCAAGTACATAGTGGCTGATTAGCCCGTCAATAAATTCAGCAACTTCGGCTTTGAATTCCTCCCCGCAGGCATTTAGTTCCGAGATGGTCTTGTCCATGCCGTGCGCGGTGGTAACGGATTTGCCTCGCAGGTATTTCAGGAGTTTGGCATCATGGTTGCCGGGGACGGCGATGGCATTACCAGTTTTTACCATTTTTATAACCAGGCGCAAAACTGCTGCATTTTTTGGCCCCCGGTCGCATAAATCGCCGAGGAAAGCGGCTTTCCTGCCCTCCGGGTGCGAGAACCCCCCTTCCGTTTCGCGGTAGCCAAGCTGGTTAAGGAGCAGGATAAGCTCATCATAACAGCCATGGATATCCCCAATGATATCAAAAGGACCGTGTTCGTCCCGCCGGTCGTTCCATAGCCTGGTGCGGACGATTTCCAGATTTTCAAGCTGTTCGGTGGAATTGATCACATAGACGAAGCGGAATCCTTCGCGTTTTAGGCCACGGATACAACGTTTTACTTCGCGGCAGTGCTGGCGGACTACCCGTTCGGGAAGATTTCGTTCCGGCCGCGCCTTATTGCGCTCTAACAAAAGTTCTTCCGGTAAGTTGAGCACGATGGCGGCGGCATGGACATTCTG
>CAMWUU010000387.1 GCA_947177515.1 uncultured Lachnospiraceae bacterium | reverse complement strand
TTTGAGGGGGAATGAAACAGAAAATGTCTAGGAATGCTTTGGTGACACGCGTAACAAAGGAAACCAAGATACGTTTGGAACTTAACCTCGATGGGGGTGGAGAGGCAAGGGTGGATACGGGGATTGGCTTCTTTGACCATATGTTAATTAGTTTTGCCCGCCATGGTTTTTTTGACCTTGACCTGAAAGTTGAGGGGGATTTGCATGTGGATGGGCATCACACAGTGGAGGATACCGGTATTGTGATAGGGCAGGCAATCCGGGAGGCACTTTCTGACAAGGCAGGGATAAGGCGCTATGGCTCTTTTTTACTGCCGATGGATGAGGTATTGGTGCTGTGTGCCATTGACCTTTCTGGAAGGCCTTATCTAAATTTCAATGCGAAATATGCCACGGAGCGCACCGGGGATTTTGAGAATGAGCTGGTGCGGGAGTTTTTTTATGCCGTTTCCTATTCCGCGGGAATGAACCTGCATATCAAGTTGCTTGATGGGACAAATAGCCACCATATTACCGAGGCGATGTTTAAGGCGTTTGCAAAGGCGCTTTGTGAGGCGGTAACGGTGGATAGTCGGATTGTAGGGGCACTTTCGACCAAGGGGACGATATAAGAAAGGGGGATTTATGAAATTATTTCCGGCGATTGATATCAAGAACGGGCAGTGTGTAAGGCTTCGCCAGGGGCAGTTCCATAATGTGGAGGTTTATTCCCAGGTGCCTGTGCGGATTGCAAAAAGCTTTGAAGACGCGGGGGCAGCATTTATCCATATTGTCGATCTCGACGGGGCGCTTGCGGGACATTCCGTAAATGAGGATGTGATCCGCGCCATCGTGGAAAATATTTCTATCCCGGTGGAAGTGGGCGGGGGTATCCGTACCGTCCAGGATATTGAAAATAAGCTGAATCTCGGTGTGGGCAGGGTTATCCTTGGCACTAAGGCAGTGGAAAACCCGCATTTTGTAAAGGAAGCCATTATGCGCTTTGGGCAGGATAAGATTGTGGTTGGTATCGATGCAAAAAATGGTATGGTGGCAACGGATGGCTGGGAGAAGGTCAGCAATTACAATGCGGTACAGTTGGCGCTTGAGATGAAGGAAATGGGTGTAAAAACCATTATTTACACAGATATTGCAAGGGATGGTATGCTTCTTGGGCCGAATCTTGAACATACCAGGGAAATGGTGGAAAAAACGCATATGGACATCATTGCATCCGGCGGTGTTTCTTCCATGAAAGATCTTGATGATTTAAATAGGATCCCGGTCTACGGGGTTGTTGTCGGGAAAGCTCTGTATGAAAACCGCATCCAGTTAAAGGAGGCGATACAAAAATATGGGGGCAGGGCAGCAAGGAGCTAAAGGAAGCAATTATGGAAAAACGGTAAAGGGAGGAAGTTTTGTATAAATATGGAGCATAAAAAAATTATTCCTTATATCAATGCGGAAAATGAAACAGCGCAGAGTGTTATTTTACGCGCCGAGCGCTATGGGCGTGCCGGGGCGGATGCGCTCTTTGTTTACAACTATTCAGTAGTAGAATCCGAGCGGGAGGAGTTTTTTGGGACACTGCGCCAGATTACAAGGCAGGTTGATCTCCCCGTGCTTGCGGGCGTTTGTGCAAAGCATTTTGAAGATATTAAGAAAGCCGTTTACACGGGGGTCAGACAGGTCGTTCTTCCCTACGAAAAGATTTCCTCCTGCGAACTGATAAAGGAAGGCGCGCAGCGTTTTGGAAATGACAAACTGATTATTGAATTAAATGCGGCAGATGAAAAATATGCCACTCCCCTGGTACTTGATGATATCGTGCGCGAGGTAAAAGATTGTGGTGCCGCGGGGCTTTTGATTAAACATTTGACGGTGACAAACGGCGTAAGGGCAAAAATAAAGGATGCAAGGCTTCCGGTACTGGTGCGCGACTCCCTGATGCGCAATGATATGGGGACATTGCTTTCAATGGAAAATGTTGTAGCGGTTGCGACGGATTATTATGAGGGTAAGGATATTTTTGCAATCAAGCATGCATTGAAGGAGGGCGGGGCACCGGTGGATACTTTCGAAAGCCCGGTCAGTTTCGCACAGATGAAGAAAAATAAGGATGGTCTTATACCGGTTATTGTGCAGGATTACAAAAATAATGAGGTTTTAATGCTTGCTTATATGGATGAAATGGCATATAATAAGACCATGGAAACCGGAAGGATGACATATTTTTCCCGCGAGAGGCAAAAGCTTTGGGTAAAGGGAGAGGAGTCCGGGCATTTCCAGTATGTAAAATCCCTTGCAATCGACTGTGACAGTGATACACTGCTCGCTAAAGTCATGCAGGTCGGGGCAGCCTGCCATACGGGAAACCGTAGTTGTTTTTACCGTGAACTTTTGAAAAAAGGCAGTGTAAAGGAGGATACCGCCGCAATTTTTGAGCGGATTTTTAAAGTTATCCTTGACCGGAAAGAGCATCCGAAAGAAGGTTCCTACACCAATTATCTTTTCGACAAAGGGATTGACAAAATCCTGAAAAAATGTGGCGAGGAGGCGACCGAGATCGTCATAGCGGCAAAAAATCCGGATAAGGAAGAGGTCAAATATGAGATTGCGGATTTCCTTTACCATATGATGGTGCTGATGGCGGAATGCGGTGTGGATTGGGAGGATATCACGGGGGAATTATCCCACAGACATTAAGTGCTAAGGAGGTGGAAAGATGGCATTTTTAGCAGGATTCGTATATTATCTGATTGTATTTATCGTGTATGCCGCAGGGATTTTCGGCGCAGTGAAACTTGGTATTGCATGGCGCAAAAAGTCAGACCGTGCGAAACAGGCATAAAGCAAGATTGGGGGGATCGATATGGGACAGGTTTTAATGAGGTTTCCGGGCGGACGGCAGCGCGCGCTTACATTGAGTTATGATGATGGGGTGGAACAGGATATCAAGTTGATTGGCATTATGAAAGAGCATGGGCTTAAGGGGACATTCAACTTAAATTCTGGCACCTATCCAGAGGAGGGTACCATCTACCCGGCCGGACATATCCACCGCCGCCTGACGAAAAAACAGGTGGGGGAACTTTATCTTGCAAATGGTATGGAAGTTGCGGTGCATGGGCTGACCCATCCGTTTTTGCAGGAGCTGCCGCCTGTTTTGTGTGTGCAGGAAGTGCTGAAAGACCGTGAAAACCTGGAAGAACAGTTCGGGTGCATTGTGCGCGGGATGGCTTATCCGTTTGGTACCTACAGCGATGGGGTAGTGCGGATATTGCGTGAGTGCGGGATTGCTTATGCAAGGACAGTACAATCCACCCGCAAATTTGATATTCCGCAGGATTGGCTGCGCATGCCTGCGACCTGCCACCATAACGATCCGGAATTGATGACACTCGCAAAGCGCTTTGTCGAGCCGTTCCACTGGACAACGCCGCAACTGTTTTATCTCTGGGGACACAGTTATGAGT
>CAMWUU010000386.1 GCA_947177515.1 uncultured Lachnospiraceae bacterium | reverse complement strand
CTTCAACACCATTTAAAACCGCTACATCAAGAATTCGGCGCAAACGCTTCTCATGAAGCTTCAATAATTCCAGGTCGCTGATCAGAGCCGCTTCAGTCCCGTCCCCAGAATTGTACTGGTTCCCCGGTTTTGGTCTGAGGTTTGGCGCGGCACAGGTGATTATGTCCACATTGTACCAGTCGGTTTCCAGCATAAATTCGGGGTTTGCCGTATCAGTTTTAAAAACAGTGACCTCCGGCGTGTAGATGATATCGTCATTGTGAAGCGGATTATGCGCGCTGCGGTGCGGCGTGTAAAAGCCCTCCCACATTGCCCCAGTATTCAGGCAAAAATACAAACCAGAACAGCGGCACAGGCATTCCTCCTGTGCATTCGCCCCACGCGCAACACCGCCGCCCGGATTGGAAGCAGATGCAAAATTATGGACTGCCGTTTTCCTTCCCCGGTACGCAGAAGCAGCCTCAAAGGTACGTTTTGCAGAAACCTGCACCGCTGCGGGCGTATCATAACGGGTCAGATTGATTTTTGGCAAAACAAGAGTTTCCAGGAAAAGCTTTTGGTTTTCAACAGATTTTTGAACGGATGCATTTAGTTTTGGATTGATTTTACATAATTTTGCAGTGTCTTCAAACACAGCCCTGTTTTCATCTCTTCCCATAATAATACCCCCCTGCCCGCTTTTACGGGCATATCAACCAGAATTAGAACGTTTGCTATCAAAAAATTCCTAAATCCACCCGGTTCCCAAACATTTTCATAGCCAGACTGGGGCGGGTGGCAGTATAATCCTATGTCCATTCCCAGCTAAGAATCAAGGCATTTCCACCACCATGGCAATCGCCTGCTCAATGATATTTTGAAATATCTCAATAAGTACACCTTTTTTACTGTCATCAATATCCAGCCTGTCAATAATTTCGGCATATACATCGGCAATCCCGGCAAGGGAATCCTGGACAGCACTTACATATGCCCGGTTCCTATCCACCGCACTTTTTATTGCCTCCCGAACCGCAACCGAACCGGAAACACTTTTCTTCACATCGTCAAAATATTGGCCTGTCTGCTCTATACTCTTAATATTGCAAAGCATGGATTCATCGGATGCCTGGATAAACTTATTTAGTTCACTGCTCTGGCTTTCCACTTCCATAATACTTTCGTGAATGCCCTCAACCATGTCCTGGCTCGTCTTTGCAAGCTTGCTGATCTCCTCCGCTACAACGGCAAAGCCCCTTCCCTGTTCACCGGCCTTTGCCGCCTCAATACTTGCATTAAGTGCCAGAAGGTTTGTCTGGTCAGCAATCGCACTGATCCCTTCCAGGCTATTGCCGATTTTATCCAATGTATCCTGTAGCATATCAAATGTTTTTGCCATATTCTTAAAGTTTTCCTGCAAAGAACGGGAATCCTGTTTTAATTGACCCATCTGATGCTGTGCCTTTAAAACAGACTCTTCCACCACCACTTCCACCTCATTAAAATGATCCGCCTCCACTGTGATATCCCGCAATCCATCTTGTAACGCATTTACTTCGCCCTGCGGCCCGACCATATTATCCCTCAGTCCTGTAAGCCTCTCCGTTGCATATCGCATCTTCTGCGTTGTCAAAAAAACATCCTCAGCCAGTTCCTTCACAACCATATAAGCATTTGTCAGCGCGTAATCCAAAGGATGCTTATCGAAGTTTACCTGCTTCTGCGGCACCATGGCGGCGGAAACATCCTTCTCCCTGTCTTTTTTTCCAGTGTTTCCAAATAACCTAAGCATGTCTTTTCCCCCTACTCAAATGCCAGACAGCACATTGTCTGATTGACAAACTGCGTGTTGTAATGTTCCCCGACCCCGACCATGCCCGCATGAGAAAAACTGCGGCACATTTCTGCAAGATAATCATCCCAGTAACGATCCTCGCTAAACATAATATACCGGAACAGACAGTTGACAGAAAGCACAGCCGACACGCCGCTAAGATCACTCTTAATCCTTGAAATCGTATCCTGCACCACCTCCCGGTAATCACTCATACTCAGTATTGCAAGAAAGTCCAGCCTGTTTGCAGGGCGGAACGTCGTAATGCTTCCATCTGCTTCAACACCCTTAATCGAAACAATATAAGTTTCAGAACCACAGACATGCCCAAATGGATTCTTAAAAGTCTGCTTTGTGATCATGTCCCTGCTGATCCCCAACTCAGAAGTATATACCTCCTCGGCAGAAATATTCTCCAGGGAGCGGATTCTGTAGTTCTTCGGATCCGCCTCCGTTACCATAAACTGCTTTCCCTTTCCCTTCGGATGTATGTAGATATTTTCCTTATAGGATTTTATTTTTCCCGAAAGATTTCGAAAAATAAAAAAGGCACATGCATCCTTGTAAATTTTTCCATTGCAGGCAACCGCCTCCGAATTGCTTGTGCCGCCTGCAAGATCGTATCCCAAAGGACAGAGATAATTAGAGAGTGTTGTAACAGCGCGGACATCCACGCCTGCCGAACAGATATCAAAACATGCGGTCTTTCCCCGCTCGCCCCCCACTTCCTTTACCGCATTTTCAAGTCGCCTGATGTACTTGATTGGCATAACCGATGCCTGCTCTAGAACATCCGCCACAACCCGGATTGTTCCTTTCATCGCGATAACCGTAATACCCGCATCAAAAAAATCCCTGTCAATATATGCCTGACCGACCCCTCCTATCGATGCAACACCGGGAAAGACCCTCTCGATTTCTTTGGCCGTGCGCTCAAGCATATCCTCACTCGCGACAGAAAAAAATAGGGCCACAGGCTCTTTAATACCTTTTAATGCCTCTGACACATCCCCTTTCTTACTGATGCCGTATTCAAATTTCATATGCGCGTCCTCCATTCTCCGTATGATATTTATCATTCATGCATAAAATCCCCGACCATCCGTTTAATCATATACTATATCCTTCGTCCATGCCACTTCAAGCGGATAAAGCACTTTAAGGGGAATGGTCAAGGTTGACCAAGGTAATCTGCTTCCCGACGGACGCGAATCGGCACCGGTATCCTATCTGCTAATAAAATAATTTTTACAAAAAAGGCTGATTATCTTATAAATATCCTTAATTTACAGGCATAAGTGCAGGATTTTAAGCTGAATTTACTACTTTTGAGGGAAAGAGCATTGAATTTTCCCAAACAAATAGAAAAATCCGTCCTTTTTATATTTTCCCTTTCCTCCCTATTTCCTGAGGATAAGATATTATTTCACAGATCCGCTTCTGATCACTATATGTACATCACGGTTGTTAAAATATAAAAAGAATTATATAGGAGCGTGACCATAAGGACGGATTTTGATCATGCTTCTTTCCATATTTATGTTTATAACCCGAACTTGGCGTGTTCTTTGCTGTTTGATACAAACGCCCATCTTTTGTGAACTACCCATTGTCTAAAGCCAATGGGCTTCCTGCTTCATCGACCTCGCA